>NZ_JBNKXY010000001.1:0-301064 GCF_050300555.1 Arcobacter sp. | reverse complement strand
AAAGATATAATGAATTTGTTACTCAACCTAAGGTGTTAACTGAATAAAAAAGTGTCTACAGCCTTGGGGTCATTCCAAAGAATTACACAAACAGAACAAAAGACTTTAGCTTTTAAACCTATTGCCGTATTAGTTATAAAACATGCAAAAGAATTTACTATTCACTTACGGCTTGTTAGAAATATATTAAAAATTCAAGAAAAAGTTTCAACATTTATTGTTAATGAGATTCTTCCAGGAGCAATAGATGATAAGAAAAATAGAGTACTTAGTGAATATTTAAATAAATATAACCATAATGTAGGAACTATGTTAGAGTTAACAGAAGATATAGATAGAACATTAATTGATAATACTTTATTATATGAATTTACTAAAAATGGTTTTGAAAATTTAAATATTGAAGAAGCAAAAATTAAACATTTATTAAACAATATTAATAATTTAAAAACCTATACTTATGGATTACCTTTTATTGCCAAAGCTGCTCAACTTGGTTATAAAAAAAACAAAGCTACAATGACTGATAAAGTGGATTTTTTTGATACAGTAAAACGAATGAAGGATAAAATAGAGGACTTCTTCAAAGTTGCTGCTATTTTTAATACTAAAACAAATATTGAAAATAATGGAGTAAGCTATAAAATTGAAGTTGGTGAACATATTAATACTATAATAATAAAAAATGCTTTAAAGCAAGATATTCAGGGAATAATTTTTGAAATTTGTTATAACGCAGCAAAATATAATAATTTATCTCCTAACTCAGAGTGTATAATAAAATTCTATTCAAATGAAGGTAATATTTATGTAGAGAATAATATTTGTGAAAAAGAAATACAAAGTAGCTCTAAAGTTGGTCTTTTATCTATAACTAGATATTTAAATAAATTAAATTATGACTTAGAATCAGAGTGTTTAGATACAAAATATATTGTAAAAATTTTAAAAAGGAAGTAAGAAAATGGTTAGTTTAGAAGAGATTAAAGTTTTAGTTATTGATGATCAAGATAGTAATATATCAGCTATTATAAGAGGATTAGATAGATTAGGGTTGAATCTTGATAATATGCATCCAAATGATAGCGTTCCTAAAGAAGTTAGATGTTTTTCAACCTTTATTAAACAAAGTGCAAATAGTAATAATGTTGTAAAAATATATCAAAAAATAAAAGAATATATAGATAAAGAAAAAATTGATATTTTATTTCTTGATTTAAATTTAACAGGTCAAGAAACATCAGGTGAGACTTCAGGGGAACAATTAATAGAATTATTAGTAAATAGTGATGAACCTATATTAACACACTTACCTATTGCAATAGTATCTCAATATTCTTATGTAAGAGCAGGGATATCGAGAATGGCTCCAATTGTACACATTCTAAAAGATGATACAGGATTTAGTAGAGATAAATTTGTAGAATCTTGCGAAGACATAAAATTGATAGAAAGCCTTCCTATTATTGTTCAAAATTATAGAAATATTAAAGATAGTGATGATTACCATTTAGATGTAAAATATATAAAAGCTAAATTAAATAGTTTAAACTATGATGATAAGTTAGATAATATTTTAGGTGCTTTAAATGATCTAAATGCAGATAACTTATCAAATAATGAAAAGTTAAAAAACATTGAGATTATGAATAAAATAATGATTAAAACATTACCTCACTTATGTGAAAAAAAGAATGTCAAAAAAGTTCTTGAAAGTATATCTGATGTTAAAATTAAAGAGCTTTTAGGTGATGATTTCCCAGAAGAATTAAGGCGGAGTCTATATTCAAAAATTAAAGCTATAGCTACAAAAGAAAAAGATGATTTAGCAGATGATGTTATAAGTGAAATAAAAAATGAGGTTAAAGAACATATATCAAATCAAGCTAATATAGATGAAAATGATAATGTTATAGAAAAAACAGGAAAATTAAGCCTTTATATTTGGAATCAAGTAGCTTCTGCTGCAACTGGGAACTTATAATAAAAATGGAATTAGGTACATACCCAATAAATTGTAAACTTTTAAAGAAGTTAATACGATATAAAAGAAATGATGAAAAATCAACTAAAAGTGAATTAGGTCTTGGAATAAGTTTTTCATACAATTTTGAAAATAGGCTAAAAGAATATCAAGAAAGTGCAGAAAGATTAAAAAAATTTGAAGAAGATACAAAAGAATTTACTGATATAGAGTTTTTACATCTTTTTGCATTTTATCATTATGGTAGAGATGAATGTAGATTCCTTGAAGTGACACCTCCAACAACAACATCCTCTTATATTGATATTTTTAACTACTTTAAAGATTGGGAAAGAGGTAATATTATAATCAAATTAAGAATGCTTCAATATTATGCAATTAAAAAATATTTTAAAGATGCCCTTAGAGGTTATTTTATAAATGAAAAAGATGTTCAAAAAAGAAAAGATAAGTATAAAAAAAGACTTAAATCATTTAATAAAGAAACTATTTCTGAGATAGAAAAGTATAAAGGAAACACCTCTAATTCAACAATCCAAACATTTAAAGATATTTTTAGTGATTATCAAACTGAAATAATAAAAGATATAAAAATAGCTAAAAAGATTATTGCGAGAATCATACATTCTACAGGTGGACATATAGTTTGTGATTTTATAGACTATGGAAATTTTGATCATCTTCATTATGTTGAAATAGATGAAGATCACAATATACTAAAATTATATTGGTATCACAGTAATGTAAAATCAACTGTACAAAATGTAAGAGTGGATTTAAAATTTGATTCTCTTTTATTGATAAATCAATCATCCTTTGCCTCTATAGCTATAAAGGGATACTATCAAACATTAAAAGAAGTTAGAAATTATTATGGCAATGCAGAATCGGTTAATAGCTTTGTTCAAAAACCTAGAACACATAGTCATTCTAATTTTCAATATGAAATGTCTTTCGATAAAAGGATTAATAAAAAAATTGAAAACTTTCATGTATCAGTTTTACCTTGGAGGTTTTATAATGTTCTTATTTCTCCAAAAGAAAACTTAGGAGATGTTATCCAATCTAAAAAAATTTTAATAATGTCAAATCTAAAAGAACTTAAAAATAGAATTAATTTTACTTATGAAAAAATTCAATTAATAGAACTTGATAATGAAGATGATATTACAATGTTTGGAAATAGATATAGAAAATTTGTAGAAAATCTACTAAAACTAATTTGTCTTATGAAAGTATATATGTTTGAAGAGAATTATAAAAGCGATACATTAGGGGCTCTTTTAACAAAATTAAAGGAAAACTCTTTATATTTCAAGTTAGAAAATGGGGAAGATATTAATATTTCAAAAGAAGATATAGAGCCAGAAATTCTTTTATATAAAATTATTACACTAACAGAAAATATAATTAAAGAATTAAATTTACATTCTCATGAAAATGTATGTACAAAAATAGATGAGACAATGCTTGAAATTCTTCATAAAGAAATTAATTTTTTATTTGAATTATCATACTTATATTTAATGGATAAAGGTATTATTAAATATTTAGAGAATTAAACAAAAAATATGAAAAAATGTATTAGTTTTATTTTGAAGCATACAGTTCTTATATTACATTTAAATTAAGTACACTTAAAAGTACACCTTTTGAAATAATAATTTATAAAGTATCTAAAATTAGGATTATTCTCTCCTGTATAGAATTGGTCAGGAGAAGCTTATATAAGCTAAAATTATTCTATAACTCTACTTGTACCTGATACTTTAATTGGACTATTTGCTATATCACTAAAACTAACAAACAGTTGAGAAGGTTGCTTCATATCAAATCCTTGTAAAATCTCAATATTTCCAGATTTTTTGAAGCCCATATTTCTTAAGTACTCACCTAATGCAACAGCTGCTGAACCAGTTGCAGGATCTTCAACAACACCTCCATATGCAAAGGCATTTCTTGAATGGTATAGGTTTTCATTTTCTTCCCATAAAACACTAATTGTAACTATGTTTTCTTTTTTCATTAATACTTTTACTTTATCAAAATCATACTTCATTTCTTGAAGTTTTTCTTTATTTTTCAAAAAGATAATTAAGTGGTCATTACCAGAAAATGCAATTTTAATAGGATATTTACTATTTAAATCTTCTTTTTTGAATGAAAATGCTTCAATAATACTATTGATGTATTCTTCCTTTGCATCTTTTGAATGTGTTTTCATAGAAGTTATACTTGTAAAACTTTCGCCATTTTTTTGACTAACTTCAATTTCAATATTTCCATTATTTAAGATTAGGTTATACTTACCCAATCCAAATTTTTCTCCAATTAAATAACCACTGGCAATAGTTGCATGTCCACAAAAAGCTATTTCAGTTTCTGGAGAAAAGTATCTTATTCTAAAAGAATCACCTTGTTTAATTAAAAATGCAGTTTCTGAATAATTGACATCTTTTGCTATTTCAAGCATTTGTTTTTTGTTTAACATTTCATCACTAAATACTACACCTGCTGGATTTCCACCTCTATTTTTGTATGAAAATGCTGATATTTTTTCTACTTTCATTAAATTCCTTTTGATATTTCTTTTGTTTTAATTTTTATAATTATAGAGAGTTTTAAAAAATTACTCTTTATCCTATGTCTCATTTAATTTGTTCTATATTGCTATAATTTTTGTTTTAAATCATATTAGATATAATTTTTTATGAAAAAAGATACCAAACATTTTAGGGCAGATATTGTCAATAAAACCTTAGCTTATATTTACAAACATATTGATTCTAATATTACTTTAGATGAATTGGCAAAATTAAATTGTATTAGTAAACATCACTTTCATAGGATATATAAAGAAGAGATGGGTGAAAATTTGTTTGAAAGAATTAGTGCTATTCGTTTACAAAAAGCTGCCAATTTACTTATAAGTAATCGATATTCAACCATTAGTGAAATTATGCAGTTGTGTGGTTATAGTTCACATTCATCATTTATTAAAGCATTTAAAAATAGATTTACATTTACTCCCACCCAATGGAAAAAAGGTGAGTATATTAATTACTCAAAAAATAATCTAGCTTTTGATGAACAGATAAATGATGATTTTTTTGCTATTGAACCACTTTTAAAAGTTGTTCCTAAAAGAGTCTGTGCATATATTAGACACAAAGGTTATGACTTGTCAGTTACTAGAACCTGGGAAAGATTAATGGCATATGCCTATGAAAAAAAGCTCGATAGTACAATACAAATTGGAATTTTTCATGATAATCCTGTAACAACTTTTTACAATGATTGCCATTATGTAGCTGCTATAGAAGTTGATTCTACATTTACATCAACTAATTCAATTAGTAAACTAGAGATAGAAGAGTCTTTATGTGCTATTTTTCACTATGAGGGTGTTTATGGGGATGTAGTTAAACTTATGGTTTATATTTATAATTTTTGGTTACCTAATAGTGGATATGAGGCTAAAACATTACCACCATTTGCAATTTATTATAAAAATCATTTTTTAGAAGAAAATAACCGTTTTAGTTTAGATTTTTATGTTCCGATTATGGTTGTGTAAGATTAGTGATTATTTTATATGTACATAAGCAATGAGAAGATGTAAAGGGTTATATAACCGTTCCATCTTCTAGTACAATTCTATTTCTACCATCATTTTTTGCTTGATAAAGTAATATATCTGCTTTTTGTAAGGCATCATCATATGATTTATGGTCATTTCGTAAAACTACACCTGCTGAAAATGTAACTTTAATTTTTTGATTTTTAAAGTTGAAGCTATTTTCATTAACTATTGCTTTGATTCTTTTTAGATATTGTAAAATTTCTCTTCTAAGTTTGTATTCAACTGTTGCTACAAACTCTTCTCCACCATATCTTGCTAAGATATCATTTTCTCTTGTTTGGCTTTTTAATATCTTTGAGAAGGTTTTTAATACAGTATCTCCACCTTCATGTCCATAGGTATCATTTATAGATTTAAAGTGATCAAGGTCGAAGAAAACAATAGCGTATTGGATGTTTTCTCTTTCAAAGTTTTTATCTATAATTTTTATTTCAGTATCATAAGCTCTTCTTGTAAGTAATCCTGTTAAGTGGTCTATTACAGCCTCTTTTTTTGCTTTTTCTAATTCACTTTCTAAGATTTGAACTTTACTTTCTAAATCTTTAACATGATTTTCACCATTGGATAACTTTTTATTTACTTCATTCATCTCTGTTTCAATATTTGATGCTGCACTAATAAGTTTATTTTGTAAAGCCACAAGTTCTGCAATATTGCTATCATCTAAGTCAAATGATGTAAGTTCATCTTTAATATTAGTTACATTACTTGAGCTATTTTGGTTGCTATTTATGGCATCTTTTAAATGTTTACCCATAAGCGTAACAAGTTTAGCAATATCAGCAGTCTTTTCTTTTAGAAGATTTTGATCTGTTTCAAATCTTTTTTCTAAAAATTTTTGCATCTCTTTTTGAATATCTTCTTCAAAAATAAGTTCAGGTGAATCACCAATTTTTATAGAAAAATTTGTAAGTTGTTCATCAAGGTGAATATTTATTGAAGGTGATAAGGCTTGCTTTATGATAGAAGCTAAAGTTGAGACATTTTGAATATGAACTCTTTTTAAAAGTAGTCCGATAAGTTCTTCAAAAGTCTTTATGTTATTTGCATTTAGTTCATCTTGTTCTTGGGGTGTTAATTTACTAACTAACTCTTTAAATAAATTACAATCATCTACTTTTTCATTTTGTTCTGTAGCTACATTACAAAACTCTTTATGATACTCATTTGGAGTTGGTTGTATATTTTTTTCTTTTAATACTTCTAATGTTTTTGTAGCAATTTTCTCAATGTTTGTCATACGTTTTCCCTTTGACCTAAGCTAAAAGTTTTTTTACCATTTCATTTATTCTTTTTCCATCAGCAACTCCAGCAAACTTTTTGCTAGCTGTTCCCATTACTTTACCCATATCTTTCATAGTAGTTGCACCAACTTCAGCTATAACTTCTTTCATTCCTGCTTCTAGTTCTTCATCGCTTAGTTGTTGTGGTAAATATGCTTTAAAAACTTCAATTTGTGCTTGTTCTACTTCAACTAAATCATCTCTTCCTGCATTTTTGTATTGTAAAGAGGCTTCTTCTCTTTGTTTGATTCCTCTTTGTATAAGTTTAATTACATCTTCATCATTTAACTCTTTTCTTTCATCAACTTCAATTTGTTTAATCATTGTATTAATTGCTCTAATCGAGTCTCTTTTTACAATTTCTTTTGATTTCATTGCTTCTTTTAAGTCTGACTTTAGTTGTTCTTTTAAACTCATATGAATAATCCTTTTATAATTTATAAATTTATCTATTGTAGCAAACTATGAGTTAAAACTCTCTATCATTTCTTCGAGTTCTAAGTACCTTTCTACTTTTTTCTCATAGATTGTTTTTGTCTCTTCTAGCTCTTGGGAAATAGCTACGATACCCCTTTTCTCATAACATGATGGATTAGATAAACATTTGTTATATTCTTCTATTTTTAGCTCCAAATCCTCAATTTCTTTTGGTAAGTTATCATAATCTCGTTGGTTTTTATAGCTTAATTTTGTCTGTTTTTTAGGTGCAGAGTTTTTTGTTTGTATGTTTTGTATTTTAGAAAACTCTTTTTCTAAACTATCCAGCTCTTTTAACTCTTTTTCAATTTCAAGGTACTCTGTATATGGTTGGTATGATTCAAAAATTTGACCATCATAACCTTTGAAAACAAAGAGTTTTTTGGCAATTTTATCTACAAAGTATCTATCATGTGATACAAAAATAAGCGCACCTTGGAAGTTTTGTAAATACTCTTCAAGGATATTAATAGTTGGGATATCTAAGTCATTTGTAGGTTCATCAAGAACCATACAATCAATATCTTTAGTAAAAAGTAGGGCAAGGGCAACTCTGTTTTTTTCTCCACCACTTAATACTCCAACTTTTTTATCCAAGTACTCCCTTGGAAATAAAAAGTTTTTAAGATATCCGTAAACATGTAGATTCCTTCCATCTGCTAAGACAACTCTATCTCCACCATTTGGACAAAAAATCTCCATAAGATTTTTACTATCATCTAACATCTCTCTTTGTTGGTCAAAGTAGCCTATTTTGAAATCACCTTTTTTAAAACTTCCACTATCAACTTTTAATTTATCCATAAATATTTTTAACATAGTTGATTTTCCAGTACCATTTGGTCCAACTATGGCTATAGTGTCTTTTTGTAAGATTCTAGTTGTAAAATCTTTTATTAGAAGTTTATTTCCAAGTGTTTTTGATATATTATCTAGTTCAAAAAGCATTTTTCTTTTGTTTTGCATTTTTGCTTCTTCACTATTGAAAGCTTTTTGTTCTCTTTGAAGTTCTACACTCATTTTTTTGATTAGGCCAGGGTTTGATTTAGCTTTTTTCTTTAGGTCAAAGTATTCAGCTTTTCGTCTTTCATTTCTTTTTCTTCTTGCTGTTACTCCATGTTGCATCCAGTGGGCTTCTCTTTTTACCATTCTTATTAGGTTGTCATGTTCTTTTTGCAAATGCTCAAGCATAAGTTGTTTTTGCTCTAGATAGTCTGTATATCCACCTTTGAACTTCTTTATTTCTCCATTTTCCACTTCAACTATCTCTGTTGCAATGTTATCTATAAAATACCTATCATGTGAGATAAATATAAGTGTGAAGTTGTTTTTGATAAGTAACTCTTCAAGGAACTCCACCATATAAACATCAAGGTGGTTGGTAGGCTCATCAAGAAGTAAAACATCAGGCTTTCGTAAAAGTAATCCTGCAAGACTAACTCTTCTTTGTTCTCCTCCGCTTAAAAGATTTACATCTTTATGTTCAAACTCTTTTAGCTTAAACTCAATAAGAACTCTTTCAATCATATTGTCCAAATCCCAAGCATTGTGAAACTCTAAGAAAGTTGCCAACTCACTTTGTCTATGAAGAAGAGTCTCATTCTCATAATCAGTCATGAGTTTGTGTGAAATATCTTCATATTCGTCTTTTGCACTTTTTACTTCAACAAGTTGTTCTTCTATGGCTTCTCTTACTTTTAAATTAGGTTTAAATTTTGGTTGCTGGGCTAGCATCTCTATTTTGATAGATTTATCAATAGACTTCTCACCACTATCAGGCTCAACTTCTCCTGTGATGATTTTAAGAAGTGTAGATTTACCTTGTCCATTTTGTCCAATGACAGCGATTCTTTGTCCTTGGTTCAGTGTAAAGTTTACATTTTTAAGTATTACTTTGATGTCATATTGTTTTGAGATGTTTTGTAAGTCAATTAGTGCCATATGAGTATTTGAATTCCTATATATTATTTATTAAATTAGATAAATATAATATCTAAAAATCTGTTATATCCTGCTTTTAGTAATGTCTTTCATAAAATTAACTAAAATCACTATTCAGAAACTTGTTTTAAAAAGTCTAATTTCATCTTATTTAATATCCAATAATTTTTTATTTAAGGTATTTGTTGGTATTTTGATATACGATATATTTTGGATATGTAATTTGTTGATTTTTAGGGTGTTTTATATATAATGAATGTTTAATAAATAGTTTTAGTTATAAAAGGATAAGTATATGACAAAATTTGAAAGAGCATCTCAACTATGGCCTATTTTGGCTTTAGCAGCAACAAATCGTCAGGTTTTAACTTATGATTTAGTTTATAGATTGACAGGAATACCAAGACCAGCAATAGGAAAATTTTTAGAGCCAATCCAATCATACTGTATGGCAAAAGAAATCCCTGCTCTTACATCAATTGTAGTGAGTGAGAAAACAGGATTACCAGGTGAAGGCTTTATTGCTGCTAATGATGTACCATTTGCACACATAAAAGTATTTAATTTCGATTGGCTTGATTGGGGTTGTCCTGATATTGAAAAACTTGAAGCGACGAATAATTAAAAAGCTATAACAAATCACTTAAGCCAATATAAATTCTGGGACAGAATACCAATTATTTGTAAATTGAATTTTCATTTTTATAAATGATATATTCTTTATTCTCATGAAAACCTAAAGGTTTCCACTTCTCTTACTTTTGTATTGACGAAAAGTAAGCAAAAACAACTACGGCTTCGGAGCCAAAGGTTCCCTCATTTATTATTTTCAATTTCTAGCTTCGGAAACTCATAAAAAAGAGTGAGTTTATCACTCTTTTTTATTTCAAACAAGTCCTTAGCTTTTTCCGAAATCAAAAATAAACATTCGGCTCCTGCAGATGTAGTAAAAAATTTCTTTGGTTGTTAGTTCTCTTGTATTATCTTAATATTAATTAGAGTAAGTAAAATTTTTGAATCTAAACAAATCAAAAATGCAAATGTCCTTATCCCACTTTTTATTCCAACATTTGCAAAAGCCGAATGTTTATTTTTCTCTTTTCTAAACAAGATTGGCAACTGTTTGAGTGTTTAAAAGTTGCTAAACGCAAGTTTTAATAAACTAGTTTTGACAAGCAGAAAAGATAAAAATAATAAATGAGGGAACCCAAAGGGCTTTGAAACTCTGTTGGTGGCTTTTTGTTTTACTTTTTGCCACCAAAAAGTAAAGAAGAAAAAAACTTTAGGTGTTTATGAAAATAATTGAGATATATTATTAATTAAAGCTTCTTATAAAGTTTTATGATATAATACACTAATACATCACTACATAAAGGAGTATTTGTGCATAGATTGAATTTAACAATAGATGAAGCACTGTATGAACAAGCTAGAGCAGTAAGTTTTATAGAAAAGAAATCGATTTCTCAAATTGTAAGGGAAAGTTTAAATGAATACATTGCCAAGAACTCAAAAACTAAACAACAAGCTGATTTAATCCTTGAGGCTGATGATGAAAAAGAGATTTTGTCAATATTAGCAAATGATGAATTTACTTCAAATGATGATTTTAAAAATAAATTTAACTTATGATTATTTCGTATTCTAAAACTTTTGAAAAGAAGTTTTCAAGCTATTCAAAACTTACCCAATGGAGATGTTAAAAAATTAACAGGTAATGACATCCCGCCAATTTATAGAACTAGAGTATCAAAGTATAGAATACTTTTTTATATGAATGAAGAAGAAATAAAAATATTAAAAGTTGATAGTAGAGGTGATATTTACAAGTAGTAAATTATCTAATAAATCATTTTAAAAAGGAGATACGATGTTTACGATATATGACAATGGAATAGTAGGTGTTAGAACAACTGCTGATAATTTATACAAAGTAAATCCTATAGATAAAATAAAAGAGGCTAAATTTGAATTAGAGGATGAAGTTACTGAACACTTTTCAAATAAAAAAAAGAACTCAAACAATGATGAACTTCTGAATTCTTATAAGAAAATTGCGAACATGGATATATCTGAACCTGTTTACGAAGTAAAAGATATCATGACAAGAGATGTGATTTATATAGATACAAAATCAACTATAGAAGAAGCCTATAATCTTTTAAAAGAACATGGTATAACACAACTACCAATAATCTCTTTTGATAAAAAAATAGTAGGATTAATAAATAAAAAAATGATATTAAACCTTTTTATGGATGATATAGACAATATAAAAAGCATTTTAAATAGAAAATTAGAAGATACTATTTTCCCTGAAATTATAACAACTGATCCAATTTCAGATATAAGAAGAGTAGCTAAGGTTATGATTGATTTTAAACTTGATGCTATCCCTGTGGTTGATGAGGATGTTTTATTAGGTATTATTTCTAAAACTGATATTTTAAAAGCAGTTTCCCATTTGCCAAAATTACAATTATGGTCATAAAGATTGGATTTAAAAAGAGTTAATCAAATTTTTTAAAATCATTATCTTCACTTCCATCTTTTTTTCTATTTTTATATTTCCAAATGGTTATAAAGTATCTCATACTTATAAGACTTAAAAAGAAAGCTATCAAAAAGATAACAATATAGATTAAAATCATTATAATTTCCATCTTTTATCCTTTTGTTTTTAGTATAACTAAAATTTAAAAAGGAGTTTCTCAAAAAGTATAATTAATTTTTTTTCGTAACTCTATTTCTTCCGTTTTCTTTTGATTCATATAAAGCCATATCACTTTTGTAAATCAATGAGTGAATATCATCTCCCATTGAATATGATGATACCCCAAAACTTGCAGTCACTTTTTTTACAGTTTTAAAATTAAATTTTTCTATTATCTTTCTAAGTTTTTCAGCCAATTCATAAGTATAATCAATAGTTGTATTTGGGCAAATTATAATAAATTCTTCACCACCCCATCTTCCTAAATAATCAGTTTGTCTAATATTTGTAGATAAAAGATGAGAAAATTCTTTTAAAACACTATCTCCGATTTGATGACCGTAACTATCATTTATATTTTTAAATTTATCTATATCTGCAATTATAATAGAAAAATTTGTTTCATATCTTTTTGCATTATAAAGTTCTTTTTCTAAAATAGAATCTATTTTTAATCGATTAAATGTTTTTGTCAGATTATCAGTAATAGATAAATTTTGTAGTTTTAATTCCATTTTTGCAGGATATATGGAAATTATAAATGCTAAAGGAAAAGAAAGAACAAAAAGTATAATACTAAAATATATACTATACTGTTTTTGTTCATTAAGAATATTATTTTTAAATATTTTATTTGGTTCAGCAATAATATACAAATTTTCATTTTTGATATATTTTGTATAATACAATTCTCTTGAATATATATTTTTATATTTATTACTAATTAATTCATTAATATTCTTATTGTACAGTGATTGAATGGTAAATTTATCCTTTTCTAGATATTTAGAAAATATGTGTTTTTTTTCTGTATTATAAAGTATATATCCATTGTCATCAAATATTGAAAAATTGAAAATATTTGAATTTATAAAGTTTTCTAAAATATGTTTCATCCCTAGATTTATGATAATAATTCCTTGAAATATGTTGTTTGAATATATTGGTGTAGATATTCTAAGCATAGGACGAATAGGTTTTTCGATTTTCCCATGCTCTATATTCAAATCCAAATTTGATAAAAATATTTGATGTTCTTTTAAATTTTTAGTATTAATAAAATAGTACCTATCAGATTTATTTTGTAAGTCAATATCTGGAATTATACGACCTGTATTGGATGTGTCATTTAAATCAATTCTTATTTTTTCATTGCCACTACTATCTAAATATCTTAGTTGATAAATATTTTTATTTGAATTTAGTAAGGAAAGAAAGAGATTTATAGAGTATTGTTTATTATTTTTTGAATTGTTATTAATGTATGATAAAAAAGAGGTATTAGTTTTTAGAGAATTTAAAATGTTCGTTGATAATTGAATTTCATTGTTAAGATTTTCAATCTTTAATTCTGTTATTAATTTAACTTCATTTTTAAAAAACTTTTCAATATTATCATTGTAATAAATGCCCAAAAAATAAACAATAGTTGACAACAATATAGAAAAAGCTAAAAAAAAACTTAGATATGATATGTAAATTTTATTTTTCATATAAAAAGCATATCTAAATTATTATTAATTAACCTTTTGTAGTATGTTCAAATACTCCATTAAAGTTTTCCGGTGGATTAGAAATAAAATGTTCACATCTTTCTATATAGATATCATAAATATTTTTATTAGTTTTATCTTCCCAGCTATTAACTTCTTTAAAAATATTTAAGGCTTCGTCAAATTTGCTTGCTTTATATAACTCTATTGCATTGTGATAAAGTTCTAATTCTTCTTTTAGTTTCTGTTTTGATACTTTATAAAGTTTATGTTCGCTTTCATCTCTATCGTAATCATGGATTTGCCATATTTCAACTGGTTCACTTTTCCCTTTTACAGTTACTAAATCAAGAAATCGGTATATATAATTACCTTTTAATTGTTCTTTTGTAAAGTTTGAAATATTACATTTTGAGTTATAGTATTTACAAAGTGATTCAAGTCTTGCCCCTAAGTTAATAGGATCACCAATAACAGTATAATCACTTCTTTGTTTACTTCCCATTTCTCCTACAACTGCAATACCAGTATTTAGTCCAATACCAATTTCTATTGGATCAACGCCCATTTTATCACTCATTTTTACTGTATTTTTAAATCTTGGGTCTTGTCTTACTTTTTTATTTAATTCATCAATCATATGAAGCTGATTAAGGGTTGCAATAACAGCTCTTTCTGCATGATCAGGAACACTACCAGGAGCATTCCAATACGCCATAATAGCATCTCCAATAAACTTATCAACAGTACCTTTCTCTTTTATAATAATATCAGTCATTGGATCCATATATTCATTTAAAAATTCAATTAATACATTTGCACTTGGCATTGATTCAGATATATTTGTGAAGTTTCTTACATCACTAAAAAATACTGTGATTTCTTTTTGAGTAGCTGAAAATGTATTATTATTTGTATGTAATAATAGACTATCCATAACTTCTTTTGATACCTTAGATGCAAATTTTTTCTTGATAGCTTCTTCTTGTCTAATTTCAAAAAAATAATCCAAAAGAGTTGCAATAATTGCTGCTAAAATAATTGTTACTAAAGGATAGAAGATATTAAGAACTAAACCTTTAGTAAATAAAGTATAATAAAGAGTATATAAAATACCTCCCAAAAATATAAGGGTAATAAATGGATTACACCAAAAAGGAGTGTATGTTATGGCAAGCATAACTACTAAAGATAAAGCAAAAATTATTGCTAAATTTGCACCATCTGTCCATGATGCTTTATAGATAAAATCACCAGTTAAAATATTATCCACAACATTAGCATGTACTTCAACTCCTGGATAAACTGATTCAAAAGGAGTAGCCCTTAAATCAAGTATTCCAGCAGCAGATGTTCCAATAATAGCAATTTTTCCTTCGATATATTTTTTATCAAATTTATTATTATAAATATCAAGAGCAGAGATATATCTAAAGTTTTTTTCTTTACCTCTAAAGTTTACAAGTATTCTTCCATGTCTATCTGTTGGAATTGTTATATCATTTAATTTTATATTTTTAACACCATAGGGGTCATAGTTTACTTCAACTCTTTTTGTATCAGTTATAACTCTTAAAATTTCCAATGCCAATGATGGATAAATAATATTATTATATGAAATTATCAAAGGAACACTACGTATAATCCCTGATTCATCTGGAATGTTATTAAAAAAACCGCTAGAATAGGCATTTTCTTGAACTATTGGAATATTTAAAATAGTACCAGTTGCAGTGATTAGGTAGTTTTCTTCAGAGTTTTTATTTCTTTCCACAAAAATAGCAGGAATTTGGGGAGCTTTTTTGTTTATATTTTCATTGTCTTTTTCTAGTTCAAACTGATAACCTAATATTGTAGGAGTTGTTGCAATAGTTTTCGCAAATATTTTATCATAGTTTGGGACATTATCCATTTTTACATTATATTGATTAAAAATCTTATGGGGAGAACTTCTATCTTCTTCAGCAAAAACGACGTCAAATGCCATGATTCCAATCCCTGCATTTGTAAGATTTTGAAGAATCTTAGATATTTTATCCCTTGACCAAGGCCATTGACCTAGTGTTTTTAGAGCTTTTTCATCAATATCAATAATAAAAACATTTTCATTATTTGGGATTTCACCTCTTATTTTAAAAAAGCTATCCCTTAAGTTACTGTCAAAAGATTCAGGAAGTTGAGGAAAGAAAATATATGTAAAAGACAAGAATATTGAAAGAATAAATGATATGCCAGAGTATATAAGAGTCTTTTTTATAAATTTATTTTTCATTAATTTACTAGATGTCCTTCATCATTTGATTCAAAGTCATCATATGGATCCATATGGATATTGATTATCCAATTTTTTTCTTTATTAATTTTTCTAATTTTATTCTCTATTCTATCAGAAATTTTATGCGCTTCCATTAAGGTAATTAAACAATCAAATACTAAATGAACTTCAACAAATATTTTATTTCCTACTTCTCTTGTTTTTAAAAGATGTTGATTGTTTACTCTTTCTTCTGCTAAAAATATTTTTTCAATTTGTTTTACTGTATCTTCATCAACTGCTTTATCTAGTAGAACTAAAACACCATTCTGAATAAGTTCATAGGCTGAGTAAATAATATATAAAGAAATCGCTCCACCAATGAAAACATCTACTATCTCATAGCCTGTGAGATTTACTAATATCAAAGAAGCCAATACAGCAATATTTGTATAAACATCAGTTTTATAGTGTAGGGCATCAGCTTTTATTACCATACTATGAGTTTTTTTTGATACATAATTAAGATAAACAACTAAACTTATTGTAATAATAAGTGATATCAGCATTACAACTAATGATTCTTCCAAATATTTTGAAACTTCACCTGTAATGGCTTTTTCAATAGCTTGATATAACAAAAAAAGCCCAGATAGTGTAATAATAGTACCTTCGATAACAGAAGCTAAAGCTTCGATTTTCCCTCTACCATAATTAAAATATTTATCAGCTGGTTTCTCTGCATTTGAGATTGCGAAGTAGTTAAAAAGTGATACAAACATATCTAAGATAGAATCAACTGCAGATGCTAAAACTGCAACTGATCCACTCGCAATTCCTACGACTAATTTTATTAGTGTAAGAATTGCTGCAACAGTAGAAGAAACAACGGTTGCTTTTCTTTGTGGAGACATATTCTAATAGTTCTCGTTTACAAATTTTTCTATTCTAGCAATACCTTTTAGAATTGAGTCTAAATCAGTAGCAAATGAGAATCTAAAATAACCTTCAGTTCCAAATGCAAGTCCTGGAACTACAGCAACTCCTTCTTTTTCAAGTAAGTCTGAGCAGAATTTCATAGAATCATTTGTAAGCTCTTTAATATTTATAAATAAATAAAATGCACCATCTGGACTAAAGCAAGAGATACCTTTTATTGCATTAAATTTTTCTACTGCAATATCTCTTCTTTTTTCAAACTCTTTTCTCATGATTTCTATAGTTTCATCAGCAATACCCTCTAGAGCAGTAATTGCTGCATATTGAGTAATAGAGTTTACATTTGAAGTAACTTGCCCTTGTAATTTAATCATAGCTTTAACTAAATCTTTATGTGGAGTTGCTAAATATCCAAATCTCCAACCAGTCATCGCTACAGCTTTACTAAGACCGTTGATTGTAACTGTTCTTTTGAACATATCTTCACTTACTTCAGCAGCTGTACAAAATTTTTTTCCATCGTATATAATTTTTTCATACATCTCATCAGAAAGTACTAAAATATCTGTTCCCTCTAAAACTTTTCCAATTGCTATTAATTCTTCTCTTGTGTAAATAGCTCCAGTTGGGTTTGAAGGAGTATTTAATAATAATGCTCTAGTTTTAGGAGTAATAGCTGCTTTTACTTGCTCTGCTGTTACTTTAAATGAAGTTGATTCATCTGTTTCAATAAAAACTGGAACACCATCTGAAAATTTAACTTGTTCTGGATATGTAACCCAATATGGTGCAGGAATAATTACTTCATCACCATCTTCGATTAATGTTTGAAAAAGATTAAATAAAGAGTGTTTTGCACCATTTGAAATTACGATTTCATCTAAATTGTAATTTAGTCCATGGTCTTTCTTTAGTTTATTAATAATTGCTTGTTTCGTTTCAGTGATACCTTCAACTGCTGTATATTTAGTATGACCATCTTGAATCGCTTTAATTGCCGTTTGTTTTACAACATCAGGCGTATTAAAATCTGGTTCACCAGCACTAAAACTTAGTATGTCTCTACCTTGTGCTTTAAGCTCTCTTCCTAAAGCAGTAATAGCCATTGTAACTGACGGAGATAAGTTCTCCATTCTTTTTGCAATTTTCATTATTTTCCTCAATGTAATTTTTATTATATTACAATATAATAGTATGCGGATTTTATCAAAAAAATACTTAAGGATAATATTGAATTTTAAAGTTTTATTACAGGAAAAAGAAGTAGCTGCAAAATTGATAAATAAAAGAAATGTAAGACATTGTTATTTAAGAATTATAGATAAAGATTCTATACAAATTACAGCAAATAGATATTTTTCTTTGGATGATGCTAAAGATTTAATTTATAGGAAAGAAGAGTGGATATTAAAACATCTAAATAAAAAAAGTGCAACAATTTTAGAAGATGAATTTTATTATCTAGGTGAGAAATTTGAGAAAAAAGATTTTGAAAAATTTGATTTAATTAATTTTTATAGAAGTAAAGCCCATTTAATCATAACTCCAATAGTTGAAAACCAAGCAAATATCATGCAACTTTTTCCCAAAAATATAAAATATAGAAATAACAAATCAAGATGGGGTTCTTGTTCTTATGACAACACTATTAATTTAAATCTAAATTTATTAAAATTTCCAGCAAATGTTATAGAATATGTGGTAATTCATGAATTAGCACATATAAAACATAAAAATCATTCTAAAAAGTTTTGGGATTTGGTGGAGATGTATTGTCCGAAGTATAAAGAGTGTGAAAAATTACTTAAGAGTTTTTAATTATTTTTCTAATTTCTTCAAATTTCTTTCTTAAACTTTCATCTTTGCAAAAGTTTTCAAATATGCCAAAAGAACGCTCTTGATAGAAATTTCTCTCTTCATTTATTATCTCTTTCCTTTCAATTACATTGGTTACAAAAAATTTAATATCATTTACATTTGCAATATTTGCATCTTTTAAAAGTGATTTTATTAAACTCTTGTTATACTCAAACTCCATTTTATAAACAGGATGTGTTAATACGAAAAAAAGAGTTTGGTTTTTTATATAACCAAATTTTATACCTTTTTTTAATTTTAGAGGTAAGGAATTAATTAATCTTTCTATAGTAATATTGGTATTAATTTTTTTAAATTCAGGATAATATTTCAAATGAGTAAGAATTTCGCTAGCATTTTTCATGCAATCATTATAACACTATTTATATTAAGTTTTTCAGGATGTGGATACAAAGGTGATCCAGTTTATGTCAATGATAAACAAGAGGTACCTGCTAAGTGATTTACGATTATGTAATTATTGGTTCTGGAATTGCTGGATTAAATGCAGCAAGACTTATACCAAAAGATAAAAAAGTACTTTTATTATCTAAAAAATCCCCTTGGGAGTGCAATACTTTTTGGGCTCAAGGTGGAGTAGCTTTTGCAGTTGATAAAGAAGATATTCCAGCACATATTGAAGATACTTTAAATGCTGGTGCTTTTTACAATGATAAAAATGCAGTAAAACTTTTAAGTGAAAAGTCAAATGAAGCAGTTAAGGATTTAATAAATGCGGGACTAAAATTTGATTTAAATGCAAAAGGTGAATTAGCACTTACAAAAGAAGCTGCACATAGCAGAAGTAGAATTATACATGCTGACGGTGATGCAACTGGACGTATGATACATATGTTTTTAATCGAACAATTTCCCCATGAACTAATTACAAATGTTGTTGTAAGTGATTTACTTATCAAAGATGGCATTTGTTATGGTGTGCAGTATTTCAAAAATGAAACAGATGAAAAAGTTGTTTATGCACACAATACAATTATTGCAAGTGGAGGAGTTGGGTCTTTATATAAATATCATACTAACTCTACTTCTATCTCTGGAGAACTACAAGGTATTTGTTTAGAACATGGAATTCCTTTAAAAGATATGGAAATGCTTCAATTTCACCCAACAGTTGTAAGAGGAACGCACTTTGCTAGAAAACCACTACTAAGTGAAGCTCTAAGAGGTGAGGGTGCACATATTGTTGATGAAGATGGTAAAAGATTTTTATTTGATTACCATGAAGATGGAGAATTAGCTCCAAGAGATATTGTAAGTCGTGCAATTTTTGATTATGCTACAAAAACAGGAAAAGGTGTATTTTTATCATTTAAAAATTTTGAAAAAGAGTTTTTCAAAAAAAGATTTCCAAATATTTATGCAAATCTAAAAGACTTAGGTTTTGAGCTTCCTTTTGAAAATGTACCTATTTCTCCAGCATTTCACTATACAATGGGTGGAATACCTACAAACTTAGATGCCCAAGTTGTGGGAATGAAGAATCTATATGCAATAGGTGAGTGTGCTTGTACTGGTGTTCATGGTGCAAATAGACTTGCATCAAATTCATTATTAGAAGGTATTGTATTTTCTAAAATAGCAGTTGAACATAGTTTGAAAGCTCATTTTGAGATAAATAAAAAAGAGTTTAATCAAGAGATATCTCATCATACAAGAAACAAAGAAATAGATAAAGATATAAAAAACATATTAAGAAAACTTATGTGGGAAAATGCTTCAATTGTAAGAAATGAGTCGGATTTACGCACTGCACTACAACAAATAGAACTATTTCTAAAAGAAGATGTTGGTAGGCTATTGTTTTTAAGATTGCTTACGGCAAAATCTATTTTAACCAGTGCCATAGAACGTAAAACTTCTTTAGGTGCTCATTTTATCAAGGAGAATTAATGCTAAAAATTTTAGTATCATTACTTTTAATTTCAGTTGCTGCTTTCGCATCAGGTGGTGGAGGAGAAGCCCATGCTAATCCTGACTTAACTATGACGTGGGTTGGTATTTCATGTTTATTTATTTTTCTTATTGGTTATTATTTTGTTGCTGCAGAAGAAAAATATGAGATTGATAAGGCAAAACCAGCTTTATTAATTGGAACATTAATGTTTATTTTAGTTTCATTATACTATTCAATGAATGGTTTAAATATGGATGCTGTGCACAATGAAGCATCACATCTTATTTTAGAAATTGCTGGAATCTTTTTCTTCTTATTTGTTGCTATGACATATATTGAATCACTTATTCATATGAATGTATTTGATAAGTTAAAATATAATCTAGTATCAAAAGGTTATACATATAGAAAACTTTTCTGGGTAACTGGATTTTTAGCTTTCTTTATTTCACCAATCGCAGATAACTTAACTACTGCTTTAATTTTATCAACTGTTCTTATAACAATTGAAAAAACTAAAAAAGAATTTTTAGTTCCAGGTGCAATTAATATAGTTGTTGCAGCAAATGCAGGGGGTGCTTGGTCTCCATTTGGTGATATTACTACACTTATGGCATGGACAGCAGGAAAAGGGGTATTTACAGACTTCTTATTCTTATTCCCAGCTGCTATTGGTGGATATTTAGTTACGGCAATAATTTTATCAAAATTTGTACCAAATGAAGTTCCTGATTTTGATGTTTCAACTGAAAAAGTTCCAGTTATGGCTGAAGGTGCTAAAACTGTTATGGGACTTGGTGTTTTCACGATTTTTTGTGCAGTTATAGGTCATCAGGTTTTACATTTACCAGCTATGTGGGGTATGATGTTTGGTTTGGCATTACTTAAAGTTTATTCTTATGGATTAAATAAAAAATATGGAAAAGGTCACTTTAATATTTTCCATTCAATGGCTAAAATAGAAAACAATACTTTAATGTTTTTCTTCGGTATTTTAGCAGCAGTTGGAGCATTGTATTTTATTGGTTGGTTAGGATTAGCAGCTCATGTTTACCATCCAGAAGTTTTAGGACCAACAGTTGCAAATATTGGAGTTGGATTCTTATCAGCGATAGTTGATAATGTTCCTGTAATGTCTGCAATTCTAAAAGCAAATCCAGAAATGGGACTTGACCAATGGATGCTTGTAACTTTAACAGCTGGTGTTGGTGGTTCTTTAATCTCTTTTGGAAGTGCTGCTGGTGTTGGTGTTATGGGTAAACTACATGGTATTTATACTTTTGGTTCTCATATGAAATATGCTTGGACTATTTTTCTTGGTTATGTTGCTTCTGTTGCAATTTGGTATTTACAATATGAAGTTATTGGATTTTATCACGCTGGATAAAGTTTAATTTAAAATATATTAAAAGGGTTATCAAGTTTTCTTGATAGCCCTTTTTTATTTTAAATACCTTTGAAAATCACTTAACCAACTTTTTACAACTAATTGGATAGAATCTCTGATTAAAATTTGTAGTATTTAAATACAGAAGTGTAAAATATGAAGGAAAATAATATATGAAACATGTACCAATCGTTGTACTAGATTTTGGTAGTCAATATACTCAAATCATTGCAAGAAAATTAAGAGAGTCAGGTGTTTATTCTGAAATTGTACCATATAGTGAAAGCATTGAAGATATCAAAGCAAGAACACCAAAAGGTATTATTTTAAGTGGAGGGCCAGCTTCTGTTTATGCTAAAGACTCATATCACCCAGATAGTGAAGTTTTTAGTTTAGGATTACCAATTTTAGGTATTTGTTATGGTATGCAACTTATCTCTCAATATTTTGGTGGAAGTGTTATCCCTGCTGATCACCATGAGTATGGTAAAGCAAAATTAAACTTTGTAGCTGATTCAGATATCTTTAGAGATACAACTGATGGTCAAATTGTATGGATGAGTCATGGAGATAGAGTTGAAAATATTCCAGAAGGTTTTGAAAAAATTGGTGTTTCTGAAAACTCTCCATATGCAGCTATTGCAAATAAAGAAAAAAATATCTATGCTTTCCAATTTCATCCAGAAGTTTATCACTCAGTTGAAGGAAGTAAACTACTTAAAAACTTTGCTAAATATATTTGTGGTTGTGAAAGTACATGGAATATGGGTTCTTTTGCAAAAGAACAAATTAAAAAAATCCAAGACCAAGTTGGAAATAAAAAAGTTCTTTGTGGTGTTTCAGGTGGTGTTGATTCATCTGTAGTTGCTACACTTTTAGCAGAAGCTATTGGAGACCAACTTATACCTGTATTTGTTGATAATGGACTTTTAAGAGCAAATGAGCGAGAACAAGTTGAAGCTATGTTTAAATCAAGAGGTGTAAATCTTATTACTGTTGATGCAAGCGAAGAGTTTTTATCAAAACTGGCAGGAGTAACTGACCCAGAGAGAAAAAGAAAAATTATCGGTGAAACATTTATTGAAGTATTTGATAAGGAAGCAAAAAAACATGATGGTATAGAGTTCTTAGCACAAGGGACGCTTTATACAGATGTTATTGAATCAGTTTCAGTAAAAGGTCCTTCAAAAACAATCAAATCTCACCACAACGTAGGTGGACTTCCTGATTGGATGACATTTGAACTAATTGAGCCACTAAGAGAAATCTTTAAAGATGAAGTAAGACTTTTAGGACTTGAACTTGGACTTCCAGCTGCTATGATAGGAAGACATCCATTCCCAGGACCAGGACTTGCAATTCGTGTAATGGGAGATGTAAATAAACCTGATTTAGAACTACTGAGACGTGCAGATACTATCATGCTAGATGTTCTTCATGCAACTGGTTACTATGACAAAACATGGCAAGCTTTTACAGTACTATTAAATGTAAAATCAGTAGGTGTTATGGGTGATAATAGAACTTATGATAACACAGTATGTGTAAGAATAGTAGAAGCAACAGATGGTATGACAGCAACTTTTGCACATATTCCACATGATATTTTAGAGACAATAAGTAGAAGAATTATCAATGAGGTTGATGGAATCAATAGAGTTGTGTATGATATTAGTTCAAAACCGCCAGCAACTATCGAGTGGGAATAAAATAAAGCAGTATCTTTTAACTTGATACTACGTCAAATAAGGAAATCAGCTCAATCACTTACTCCTCAGTAAGCTCAATCGCTGATTTTCTTCTCTTCCTTGTCTGAAGCTAAAATCTACAGCTTTATTCGAGATTCTAATACTTTTAAAATAGAAGAGTTCACCTAATCTCATAGTAAAATAACAATACAAATGAAAGCTAACATTAGCGATAGCAATTGAAAACAGATTTTTTGGTTACTTATTTTATCGCTGGAAAAAGTAACAAAGCGTGACCCTGAAAGGGCACAGAAGAAATAGGAAAACTTGTGCTAAAAAGTACAAGGCAAACTTTTCGCGTAGATTTATATATATCTTTTTATAAAATTTAATCTTATTTTTTCTCTCATAATATCTAATAGTTTTTACCCATAATAGACTCCTGATATATTTATCATTTTGTTAAACTATTAAGATTTTTAACCAATAGCATAACATTTTGATAAGCTATTAAGGATATACGTTAATAATCTAACATTAAAATTATATAAAAAATTCAAAAACATTGTATAAAACATTACATATTGTAATATATTGTTTTATGTTTTATTGAAAAAACCTATTTATGGGCTTTAATTAAATTTATATCTTAACATTAAAAATGTTATTCTATTAGGTAATCTTATATATTATTTATATATAATGTATTACTAATAAATAGTTATGCATCAAATGCAAAGGAAAATTAATGCAAGATAAACTTGCCACTCTTCAGAAATTTATAGCAAACAACTATGCACTTGAAAGTCTTGAGGCTAAATTAAATGAATTTAATCCTCTCAAAGTTCTTAAAATAGACCAATATGAAATTCGTCATTCAAATGTATTATCATGGCTTCTTACACCAGAAGAAAATCATAATATAGGAAATTCTTTTTTAAAAAAAGTTTTAGCAGAAATTATTTTAAACAATGAAAATATTGAGACATCACTATCTGTATTTGATACAGAAAAAATGTCATATAGTGATTTTGAAATTAAAAGAGAATGGCAAAATATTGATATTCTAGCAGTTAGTCATAATAATAAAATTTGCGTTATTATTGAAAATAAAATTTATGCTAATGAGTCAAAAGGACAATTAGAAAAATATTTTGAGACAGTTAGAAGTGAATATAAAAATTACGAATTAGTCCCAGTACTTTTAACACTTGATGGTGTAGAGCCAACTGACACTAGATATGGTATTCTCTCTTATACTCAAGTACTCAAAATTTTAGAATTTATAGTATCTATTCAAAAAGAAAATATGAATGAAAAGGTCTATGACTTTATAAATTATTATCTAAAAACATTGGAGATATTAACTATGGAAGATAAAAAAATCAAACAACTCTGTAAAGAAATATACAAAGACCATAAAGAAGCACTAGACCTAATTTATGAATATGCAGAAGATACAGATTTTGAAGAATCTGCTAGTGAGTTTATCCAAAATATAAATGCCCAAGAAATATATATTGATGGCAAATCTGCATGGTTTATGCCAAAGGAATTTAAGAACTACTTGAAAAAAGTCGGTGAAGAAAAATGGTGTGAAAATTTGCCATTTGCATTTTGGTTTGTGGTACAAGAAGAAAAACTAGGCATTATTATTGAAGTTAGACCTTTTGTCTCCGCATCACTAAGACAAAATTTCTTGAAGCATTTAAAAAATCATGACATTAATATTCATGATTATTCTTTTAAATCTGGAGCTAAATATACAAGAATTTTTACAAAATATCCTAGATTTGAAGATTGGGATAACAAAGAAAGTATTATTCAAAAAATGGATGAGCTTTATAAAAAGTTTGCAAAAAAAACAGAAGCAAATTTACTTGAGGCATGTAAAACTTTTAACTGGGAAGAAGCATAACAAATCAGTAGAGCTAATAAATTACCCTGCGGGCAATTTATTAGCTCATTTCAAACGTTAGTTACAAAATTTATTAGAAGGTTATAATGACTATTCAAGATAAAAAAAATAAATATACTATATGTATGAATGAAATTAAAAAACGAGTTGAAGTGGTTGAATCAATACTCAACAATAAAGTAAGTACTCCATATTTAATTACAACTGTTGAATTAATTTGTATACAAATTAGGAAAATTCTTGAGTTAATTGCTTTATCATCAATGGTTGCTAATAAAGAAGAATATCAAAAAGTTAAAGATAAAATTGAAAAAGCTTGGAATGCAAAAGACATTTTAAATGAATTAAAGACTATAAACTTAAATCATTATCCACAACCAATGGTTCTTCAATGCGGGAATGGAGATGTAAACAATACAAGAACTCAACCAGTTCAATCTGGCTTTTTAACTAGAGAAGAACTATTTAATGTATATTCTATTTGTGGAGGTCTACTTCATGCACAAAATCCTTTTGCTCATAAAAAGCAATTTGAAAATATATTAAAACAAGTACCTTCATGGTTAATAAAAATAAAAAAATTAATAAATGTTCATGTAGTACAATTAGTTGATGAAAGCACTATGTTTATAGCAATAATCAATTTTGACTATGAAAAAGATGTTTCAGTAGGTGTCTATGATAGACAATAAGCAATTAAAATTAACTGTGCGTACAAAAGCAACTAACAAATCATTGGAGAGAAATATTTGACCCTGCGGCTCAAATATTTCTCAACTCAAACGTTAGCAATAAAAGGAAGAAAAAATAATGTTAGAAAAAATAAAAGCCTTACTTGATGAAAAAGCTTCAAAAATTTCAGATTCTTTGCAAAGTCCAGCTAGTGAAACTTCTATACAAAAGCTAGAGCAACTTATTGATAAAAAATTGCCAGATGATTTTATAAAACTATATAAGGAACATAATGGACTTAATCCTGATAAGCTAGTGAATTTTGCATATGGAATTCCTTTTATTCCAATTGAAAAAAGTATTAGTCATATTGAATTGTATAAGACTCAAGCAACGAACGATATTTTAAAATATGCTGATTCTGAAATTAAAACAGATTATATATTTAATCATAATAGAATACCAATTGGAGATGATTGTGGAACAACTTATCTTTGTATTGATTTAGATCCATCAGCTGAGGGTTTAATTGGACAAATAATATTAATAGATTATGAATATAATATTGCAATTAAATTACATGATTCAATTTCGGAATACCTCCAACAATTTGAAGCTGATTTGATAAACAATAAATATTCTTTACAAGAAGATGCTTTAGATGATGGTAACCATTGGTTAAATCCAATAAAAGAAATTGATCCTGTTAATTGGTTTAATTCACCAACATGGAAACATATAAATGATAAAATTGCTAACAAATCATAGCACACCAATAAAGTACCTGCGGCACTTTATTGGTGTATTCAAACGTTGCAATAAAATAGGAATAAATAAATGATAGAACCAAAAGAATGTAAAAATATGAGTGATATTAGAAGTGCTATTGATGAAATAGATAGTAGCATTGTAAAACTGATTTCAAAAAGGTCAGAATATGTACATGAAGCATCAAAATTTAAAAAAGATGAAACAGCTGTAAAAGATTCAAATAGAGTAGCAAAAGTTATTGAATCAAAAAAAGAGTTAGCAATTAAATATGGTGCATCTCCTGAGTTGATAGGAGATATTTATAAAATGATGATTGATTTTTTTATAAATGAAGAATTAAAAGAATGGAATAAGCTACAAAAAGTTTAATAAATAAAAATCTTACTTATTTTAACGTCTATTTTTCAGGTGAAAATTTTTATAATGGTAAAATTATAAAAAATTTGGCACCTTTATAGGTTTTGTTTTTAAATTCTATATCCTCATTTTTTACAAGTATCTCACCTGAAAAATGTTCGTGGATAATTTTAGCACTCATGTATAATCCTATTCCAGTTCCTTGACTTTTATGTTTTGTAGTAAAGTATGGGTCAAATATTTTATCTAAGATATTTTCATTAACTCCACCTGCATTATCTTGAAGGGTGATGGTTATTTTGTCATTTTCTTTATAAAATGATACTTCTATTATTCTTTCTTCTATATTTTTTTCATTTAATATATCTTTTGAATTATTTAGAATATTTATAAAAACTTGTGTTAATTCATTTATTACACCATTTACTAATAATTCATCTTTATAGTGCTTAATATTTACCGTGATATAATTATTTTTTAATGAAGCCGATGTTATATCTATAGCTTTTGTTAAAGAAGTTTCAATGTTAAAATACTCTTTTTTAGTATTATAATCTTTAATATAATCTCTAAAATCATCAATTGTATTACTTAAATAGTTCGCGTATTTCATTACGCTATCTGAGGTATTTTCTATCTCATTTTCTTCTAAGATATCTAACTCTTTTCTTAATTTTAATCCGCTCATTTGGACAGTAATGGCATTTAGAGGTTGTCTCCATTGATGGGCAATATTATTTAACATCTCTCCTATAATTGCCATCCTTGATTGATGTTTAATTAAAATATCTTGTTCGTGGTTTTTTTCCATTTGAGATTTTAATTCATGAAATAGTTTTTTTTCTTTTATATTTGAATGTTGTAATTCTATGATATTTTTTTCAATGTTTTTTGCCATAAGATTAAATGATTCTTGTAGTTCATAGGTCTCTTTACTATCCCCTAAATTTATTCTTTGTGAATAATCTCCATGGGCGATTGCATTTGCACTATGGGTTAATTTAACTAGATTTTTTATAATCCATTCACTTATGGTTATAAGTAAAATTGCTGATAATAATAATTCTATTAATGCAATAACGATACTTCTTGTAATCATCTCTTCTTTTGCTTGAATATAATATTTTGTAGAAAGCCCTAAATAAACTTTACCTAAAGGTTGTGAAAATAGGGTAATAGGAATACTTGTGTCAAATCTTTGGTCTATAAGTGATTTTTCACTAAAAGGATCTATCTCTTTTTTTGGTAATTTTGTACAATCTTCCCATCCAACACTAGAAATACAATTATTTTGATTATCAATTACAACTAAATAATCTACGGTTGGGATTTTTTTTGTTTCACTTAAAATTGCATCAATTGTTGCATAATCCATTTGTACAAGGGGAGCTACCAAGGCACTTTTTAATAATATTTTTTGTTCATCTAGTCTTATATTTGTTTGTGTAGATAGGTTTATTTCAAGTTGATTTACATTTTTTATGACCATTAAGGTAAGCATTATACTCTCTATAAGTAAACTTGCAATTACCCATTTCCAAGATAAAGATAATTTCATTTACTTATATAACCTTTCCATAGTTTTTTTTACTATTGAATCAAGGCTATTTAAATCTTTTTGCTCTATTTCTTTAAAGTTTTCAAGTTTTGTAATATCTAGGTGCTTTTTACCTTCTGAAGATTTTGAAAAAGCACTTAATGCTTTTTTCCATTCTTCTAAAGTAATACCATCTTTGTTTTTTGCAAGATAAATTCTACTTGGTTTTGGCTTACTTTGATATATTACATGTACTAAGTTTTTAGTCTCTTTCGTCATTAGTTTTATATAATTTGGCAAGGACATAATTATCATATCAGCATTTTTATTTAAAAGTATAGATATGGAACTATCTGTTGCACTTGTATATGTGTATTTTATTTTTTCATCATTAAAACCATTTTTTTCTAGCCAATCTTGTGCATCTAAAGTTGGAAAAGAAACAGGGTCTAATCCAATAACATGAAGTGGTAGGTTTTTACTATTTAAGATATTTGAATCTGTTGATAAAAGAATAGTTGATAGTCCTTTTTTGTATGTCATTAAAGGTGTATATCCACCTAATCTTTGAGCTAGAACTGCCAAATTTGGAGAAGTTAAAATCAAATCATAATATGTTCCATCATTTGACCTTTTAGTAAATTCACTAAAGTTTTTGGCTGTTAAAATTTGTACAGGTCTTTTAAAATAGTTTTCCAAAAAAAGTCTCAAATCTTGGTGAGATTCTAAAATAACCCTAGTCGAAGAGTGTGGGGCAATGCCTATTTTGATGGGATTTTTTTGAGCATAACTGAGATTACATATCAAAAAGAACAATAGAAATAATTTTTTTATTTTCATACTATTTTTCACCTATAAAAAATTGACAATATTATAACAAATAGTATTAATAATATTTATTAAGTGTTTTTTTATAGTTGTTAATTAAAAATTAATCAACTATATAAAATCTATTAGATAATAGTATTTTTATTGATTTAAAGACCTTTTAGATAAAATCTATAATTAAAAAACAATATTATTAAGGATTATTAATTATGAAAATACACAGAATTAATCCATGTAAACGTTGGTCAGATGTGACTGTTTTTAATGGAATAGCAAGTTTTGTAGAAGTAGCAGATTCAGATACTAGGGCAGATATAAAAGGACAAGTAGAACAAATATTTGCTCAAGCTGAATCAACACTAGCTTTAGTAGAAAGTGATAAATCAAGAATTTTATCAGTGACAATTTATTTAACAGATTTTGCAAATTTTGATGCACTAAATGATGTTTGGGATTCATGGTTTCCAGAAGGTTGTGCTCCTAGTAGAGCTTGTGTAAAAGCTGAATTAGTAGATCCAGATTTATTAGTTGAAATGTCATTTACAGCAGCAGCTGGTGAAAACTACCTCTCATAGTTTATACAATAAATATCACAAAATAATTAAAAGTTTGTCTTGCAATAATGTACTATGATTAAAAAATTTTAAAAAGTATAATTTACAAAAAGAAAGGTGAATTATGAATTTATTATTTTTCTTAGTCTATTGTTGTTTAATGACAGCAACTCCAGGACCTACTAATATTATGATTCTTACAACAGTACATAATTATGGGGTTAAAAAGGCTCTAGAATTTTCTATTGGAGCTTCTTTTGCTTTTTTTATTTTGTTAAGTAGCTCTGTTATTTTTAATTCTTTATTGATGACTTATTTGCCAAATATTATAGTTGTTTTACAAATAATTGGAGCTATTTATATGTTATATTTGGCTTATCAGATTTTTAAAATAGATAAAAGTAAAAAAGAAGAAAATCTATTCTCCTCTTTTAGAACTGGGTTTTTTATGCAATTTATCAACCCAAAATCAGTATTGTTTACATTAACTGTTTTCCCTAGTTTTATTTTACCTTATTATAAATCTTTTTGGGAACTTAGTTTTTTTGTTGTGTTTATTACATTTATTGCTTGTAGTGCTTTTTTATTATGGATTTTATTTGGAAATATACTAAAATCTTTTATGGATAAGTATAATACGTTAGCAAATAATATTATGGCAATATTTCTAGTATTATGTGCAATTGCGATTTCAGGAATATTTAATTGATGAGTTATTATGGATAAGTTTATATATAAAAACAGAGTAGGTATTACAGCATTAAGAGCTAAAATGCAAAAGTTTTCATATAAAAAACATGCACATGAAGAGTATGCTTTAGGAGTAACGTTAAAAGGAATTCAAAAGTATAATTTAGAGGGAAATAGTCAATCATCTTATAAAAATGGTGTAATGCTATTTAATCCACAGCAATTACATGATGGCGAATCAGGAGATCATGATGAATCTTTAGATTATGTAATGTTATATATTAAACCTGAACTCTTTTTAGAAGCTTTAGGAAAAAAAGACATTGTTAAATTTTCTTCTTCTATTGTATATAATGAAAAACTAAAACAAGATATAATCAATCTTTCGTCTGCTATTTTTTTTGAAAAAGATGAAGTTTTGTGTAATGAACTTTTATTAAATATTACAGATAATTTCTCTAGTAGAGATTTTATTTTAGATTATAAAAAAGAGAGTTTGATTGTCAAAAAAGCAAAGGAAATGATTTATTTTGAGTTAGATGATGTTTTAAATATAGATGAAATTTCAAAAGAGTTAGACTTAAGTAAATTTCAATTTATAAGAATGTTTAAAACAAATACAGGAATAACTCCATATCAGTTTTTTTTAAATTGTAAACTAATTCATGCAAAAAAATATTTAGAATATACAAAAGATTTATATGCTACAGTCGTAGAGTATGGATTTACAGATTTATCTCACTTAAATCGACATTTTAAAAGAGTGTATGGATTAACAGCTTATGAGTATCTTCAATCTTTATATTGATAAAAATATGAAAGTAAAATTATGAAAGATATGCCTTATTGCACAAATGAATTTAAAGGAAAAACATGTCTCTTTCTGTAATGTTTGTTGTTCTTTTAGCTGCATTATTACATGCAAGTTGGAATTTTTTGGTTAAACAAAATAGTGATAAACATATTAGCATGTCAGCTGTTGTTTTAGGACATACTCCTTTTGCTATTTTTGCACTGTTTTTTGTTTCTTTACCAAATCTTGAATCTCTGATGTATATAATAACAGGAGCACTATTACATTGTGGTTATCAGTTATTTTTACTAAACTCTTATAAAATAGGGGATTTAAGTCAAGTTTATCCTTTAGCAAGGGGGATAGCTCCTTTGCTTGTGTCAGTAGTATCTGTATTTTTTTTAGGAGAGCATCTTAATCAGATTCAAACTATTGCTATAATAGTTATTTGTACGGGTATTATGAGTTTGGTTTTAGTTAGAAAAAGTGATGGCTTAAGAAACTATCGTGCAGCTATTTTAGCTGTTATTACTGGTATTTTTATTGCTTCTTATTCTTTAGTTGATGGATTGGGAGCTAGGCTTTCTGGAAGTGCTGTTGGATTTTATGCTTGTTTATCTATTTTAAACGCAATAATATTTGCTTTAATAGTTACAATTAAAAAGCCAGATACGGTTAAAGTTGTTGTTATCAAAAATTATAAGTTAGCTTTGGCTGGTGGTTTAGCATCATTTACAGCATATGCTTTGGTTATATGGTCTTTTACTATGGCTTCTATTCCAGTTGTTACAGCCTTAAGGGAAACGAGTATTATTTTTGCACTTTTATTAGGTGTTTTTGTATTAAAAGAGAAGTTAGATTTGATGAAATTATTTGCTTCTATGACAACATTAATTGGTGCAGGATTATTACGTTTTAGTAAATAAATTAATTGATCTTTCCCAATAGTTTATAGTTTTTATAGTAGTTGATTGTTTCCATCAAAAGTAGGGCAATAATACCCATAATCCAATAAATAAACCATTGGGAAATCATGCCAATAAAACCTCCTTCTGAATAATAATCATAAACTTGAAATACTAAAAAAAATAGTATTGTTGACTTTAAAGAGATTTCATTATTTTTATGAAAATTGATTATCTCATAACCTTTTAGTTTAAATTTAAAATATAAAAATATAAAACTAACAGGAATAAGTCCTAAAATATAAAGATAATCTTCTTTTATTATTTCTAATGTTTTATTTTCACCCAATACATATAAATAAACTGAAATGATAGCTATAAAAGTTACTATAAAAAGAGTTATTGGTTTATTCAAAATATTTCCTTGTATTTTTTGTGATTTTATCAAATAAAATTAAAATATGAGATTATATTTAAAGCTTCATTTATTTTAATAATATTAAGCATTTATGGAGTAAAGTTATTCAAATAAAAATTTTTAATTAAAGGCAAAATTATGACACAACGACTACTATAAAAATATAGTACTAATAGAAGTTGAGTTTAAATAATAATTAACCTATGTTAATGACAAAACTTTTTTTTAATTTTATAATTTCAATGTCACAAGGAAAAATATGAATAGGGTATATATCACAGATAAAATAACTGACCCTTATATAGAAAAAGAGGTTTTAGGAGATGAAATATCATTAGAATTACATGATGATATTGAAGTTTTATTAGTCTGGCATAAAAAAATATCAAATGAATATATAGATAAATTGCCAAAATTAAAAGCACTTGTTAGATATGGGGTTGGTTATGATGTTTTTGAAGACCTTGACTATATTAGGCAAAAAGGTATTTATGTCTCTAATACTCCAGATTATGGGACAGAGGAGGTTAGTGATACTGCTATTGCAATGATTATGAATATTGCTCGTGGGATTACTAGATATGATTATTTATGTAGGGATTATAAAGATGGTTCTTGGCAAGCAAATACTTTAAATAATATTAAAAGAAATAGTGACTATAAGATTGGAGTAATAGGAGCTGGAAGAATAGGTGGAAGTGTAATTTTAAAAGCTAATGCTTTGAGATTTCAAACTCATTTTTATGATCCTTATTTATCAGCAGGTACAGAAAAAATGCTTGGTGCTAAGAGATTTGATGATTTAGAAGAGTTACTTGCAACTTGCGATATTATCTCTATAAATTGCCCTTTGACAGCAGAGACAAATGCACTTGTAGATGAAAATTTTATAGCTAAGATGAAAAAAGGTGCTTCCATAGTAAATACAGCACGAGGTCCTATTGTAAAAGACTTGGATGTGTTTTATGAGCCTTTAAAATCTGGACAATTAAATTGTATAAGTCTTGATGTATTGCCAAGTGAACCACCAAAAAATGGTTTGATGATAGATGCTTGGAAAGCAAAAGAATCTTGGCTAGATGGAAGATTTCTTATAAATCCACATAGTGCTTTTTATAGTGATAAAGCATATTTTGAGATGAGACAAAAAGCTGCACTAAATGCAAAACGAGTGTTGGATGGCAAGAAGCCAATTAATATAGTTAATGGTTTAAAGTAAAGGCGTAAATTAGCAATTTTATTCTATATATTCTTTAACAAATTTTCTATAATCTTTTAAAGGATATTATATGAATATAAAAAGTGTATTATTAGCATTATTAGTAGTTTTAATATGGGGTATTAACTTTTCTGTTATAAAGTTTGGATTAGAGGAATTGCCTCCTATACTTTTTTCATCTTTACGTTTTTTTGTAGTAGCTATTCCTGCTGTATTTTTTATACCTTTTCCTAAAACATCGGTCTGGAATGTTTTAGGAGTAGGGGTGTTTTTAGGTATTTTAAAATTCTCTTTTTTGTTTGTAGCTATGAAAGCAGATGCTAGTGCTGGAATTTCATCTTTATTATTACAAGCTCAAGTTATCTTTACAATTATTTTAAGTATGTTTATTTTTAAAGAAAAAATTTCAACTTCACAATTATTAGGAATTATGATTGCTTTTATTGGTTTTGGATTTTTCTTTTTAACTGTAAATACAAGTATTACGATGTTTGGCTTGATTTTGATACTTTGTGCTGCACTTTTTTGGGGAATATCAAATATAATTATGAAACAAGTAAAAGGTGTAAATCTTTTACATTTTATGGTTTGGGTAAGTTTAGTAGTTCCTTTGCCTTTGTTTATTCTTTCTTATTTTTATGAATCACATGAGCCTTTGACAATTTTATTAAGCTCAAGCTTTAAAACTTGGGCATCATTGGCATTTACAGGATATATTTCTACTTTAGTTGCTTTTGCTATTTGGGGATGGTTGCTTAAAAACTATAGTGCAGCAATGGTAACGCCTTTTGCATTAGCTATTCCAGTAGTAGGAATAATAAGTTCAAATATTTTGTTGAGTGAACAATTAAGCACAATTGAAAGTGCAGGGGCACTTCTTATTTTATTTGGATTATTTGTTTCAGTATTAGGAAATAGATTTTATCTTTTAGTTTTAAATACAAGTAAAAGAAGAGTATAAAAACTCTTCTTTTTATACTATTTTTATTTGTAGAATTTTAGCTATTTCTATTTAATACTATGATTATTTATGTATAATTCATATCAAATGATTAAATGAGGTAGTAGCTTGGAAAATAAAAATATACCATTTCAAACAATAGATTGGGATAACATACCTAAAACTGAACATAAGGGGGAATCTGGTATTGCATATTGGCAAACTTTGCAATTTGAAGGTTTAAGAGTGAGAGTTGTAACTTATTCTGCAAATTATGTAGCTGATCACTGGTGTGAAAAAGGTCATATTGTTTATTGTTTAGAGGGTGAAGTTGTCAATGAGCAAAAAAATGGGGAAAGTTCTATTTTAAAACCTGGAATGTCATATATAGTTTCTGATGATTTAAGTTCACATCGTTCTGTTACAAAAGATGGGGTAAAGTTACTTATTATTGATGGTGATTTTTTAAAATTGAAAAGTTAAAAATCAAAACTATTTTGTGGGAAAAACATGATAAAAAAAAGTTTAATCTCTTTGTTTGTATTTTTTATGACATCTTTAAATGCACAGATACAATTAGATACTTCAATCATAAAAAATTATTCTATTATTAAAGAATTTTATATAATTAATCAAAAAAAATTCATGGCTATACGTTCATATGAGTATAATTCAAGAATAAACTTTTTGCTAATAGATTTGGATACTTTAAAAACTTCTGTAATCAGTCAAAATGAAAAAAAGAAGTTAAAAAAAACTACAGATGCAGTTCTTTTAAAAACCAATTATTTTGAATTAAGGGAAAAAGCTCTTGATAATTCAGAAGTTATGGCAAATGCTGGTATCAATGATAGTATAAATAAGATTGGAATAAATCTTACAATTGATATGTGTCCTTCATCTAAAAAAGGTTATGAAAAAGAACTTTTTGAAGAGTATTTAAAATTTAATGAATCGAATAAAAAAGTTCCTATTGCAATAGCTATAACCTATAAATGGGTAAATGAGCACAAAAAAGAGTTTTTATCTTTAATAGAAAATAAAAATTTAGATATAACATGGATAAATCACTCAACAAATCATTATTATAATCCTTTTGAAAAATTATCTGAAAATTTTATGCTAAATAGTAAAACAAATTTAGAAGAGGAGGTTATTGAAGTAGAAAAGATGTTACTTTTAAATAACCAAATACCATCTATGTTTTTTAGATTTCCAGGTTTAATATCTAATAAAAAGATTGTTAATAGTTTAGTTAATAGATTTTCTTTACTTCCACTTGGTACGAATAATTGGCTAGCAAAATCAAAAAAATCAATAACAAATGGAGATATAATTTTAATACACGGAAATTTAAATGAAAAACAAGGTGTCGTAAAATTAATCCAAAATAAAAAAGATATAAAACAATTTGACTCTATTTATAATTCATTGTTAATACATTGATAAATTATTGAACTGTTTATATATTAGACCATAAATATAAATATATAAAAATCTACTTTTAAGAGATAATATATATAATTTATATAAATTAAAAGGAGCATAGATGAATCAAAATGATATAAAAAAAGAGTTTGCAAAGGTTATTTTAAAGGCTAAAATAATTGCAGCAATTTTTTTTATTTTACTGGCACCAAGTATTGTAATAACAATAAAAGGCTTAGATGAACTTTTTGGATATGGAAAAGATATTTGGTTTAATATTTCTGTTTTAGGTTTTGTAATTTATGGTATTTATTATCTATTTTTTTGGAAATGTCCAAAATGTGGTGCTTTTCCAGGTCGTGGTTGGTTTAGAAAAAATTGTGATAATTGTGCTACTGAACTTAACTAATAAATGTTTAATTTCTAAAAAAAATAGAAAAATGTTAAAAAATTAATTTTTTAGTGTATAATTGTGTATATATTTTAATGACTTTATACTTATCGTAAAATTTCTGTTTTTGAGTATGTATAAATTTTGTTAATAATATACATATTTAAAGGAAAACAAGAAGATGCAAATTTATGTAGGTAATATGTCTTACGGTACAACAGAAGAGAGTTTAACTACTTTATTTTCTCAATATGGAGAAGTAAGTAGTGTAAAATTAATAACTGATAGAGAAACAGGAAGAGCTAAAGGTTTTGGTTTTGTTGCTATGAATGATGATAGTGCAGCATCAAAAGCTATTGAAGAGTTAAATGGTAAAGAATTTGAAGGTAGAACATTAAGAATTAATGAAGCTAAACCTAAAGAAGAAAGACCAAAAAGAGAATTCAATAATAGATACTAATCTAAAAACTTTTTAAAAGGGGTATTTACCCTTTTTAAAATACTCCCTCATATTTACTCCTTATATCCCTAGTTTTACAAAAGGCACTTAATGACAATTAATGAATTAAAAGAGTTGATTTTATTTAATTTAAAAGATAATTCTAAAGAATTCAAAAGAGTTTTCCATGGAAGAGGAAACTATTATCAAAATTTTCACTATTTAACTGTGGATATTATAGATAAAATTTTGTTTGTAACTTTATATGAAAATATTGATAATAGTTTAGAAAATGAATTAAAAGAACTTCTTGAACAAGTCTCTATTCAGATGAATATTGATACTTTAGTTTTACAAAAAAGATATCAAAAAGAGAATTTTTGTGAAGTATTAAAAGGGAAATTAGCTCAAAATATATACGCTATTGAAAATAATTTAAAATATACTATAAATTTTACAAATCAAAATATTGGGTTGTTTCCAGATATGAAAGTAGGAAGAGAGTTTATTGCTTCAATATCTAAAGATAAAAATATTTTAAATCTATTTTCATATACTTGTGCTTTTTCAGTTGTTGCATTAAATTCAGGTGCTAAACAAGTTGTTAATGTAGATATGGCAAAGGGCGCTTTAAGTATAGGTAGAGATAATCATAGAATAAATAATCTTGATACAAGCAAAGTGAAATTTTTACCATATAATATTTTAAAATCATGGAGTAGAATCAAAAAATTTGCACCATATGATATTATAATTATAGATCCTCCTTCATTTCAAAAGGGTAGTTTTGCAGCTAGTAAAGACTATGAAAAGATAATCAAAAGATTAAATGAACTGGCAAGTAGTGATTGTATAGTTCTTTCATGTTTAAATGCTCCAGAACTTGATACTACTTTTATGAAAGATTTGTTTAGTAAATTTGCTAGTGAATTTGAGTTTGTAAAAAGATTGGAAAATTTAGAAACCTTTCCAAGTAATAATGAAGAAAAAACGTTAAAGAATATGATTTTTAAAAGAAAAGAGATGATAAATCCAAAATTATGTCCTTTTTGTGGGCAACAAAATTTGTGTGAAGCACATATTTTAAATAATAATTGTTGGTGTAATAATATTAAAGTTCCAACTGAACTTAGAGTTTTTATTCCTGAAGAAAAAAGAATGAAAGCCTGTATTTGTCAGAAGTGTATTTTAGACTTTAAAGAAAATAGTGAGTTATTTATTCAAAAGTATAATTTAACTAAATAACTATTAAATATTTTTAATTTATAAAATAGAACTCTTTAGTTATAATAGGTTCAAATAAAAAAGCAAGTGGTGTAGTGAGTCAATTTTCAATATCAGACGATGTCAAAAATCTTAATGTTACAAATATAAAAAACAATCTTTTTAGTTATAGATATGATATAAAAAGGTTAACTGCGTACTTTACTAATCCTACTGAAGAGTTAGAACACTTTTATAGTAGTTTTAAGGGAGAAGTTTATGAAAACATAATTTATGAACTTCTTTTAGAATATGCTAAAAATACTCCAGAAATAACAAAGTTTATTTTAAAAGGTCCTCATCAAAAAAGAGATTTAAATCAAAATAAGAGTGGACTTTTGATAGATAATAGTAATCAAATAGTTTATAAAGCTTCATATAAAGATATAAGTGAATTTGATGCACTTTTCTTCACAAAAAATGAAATCTATTTTGTGGAAATGAGTACATCAAAAAAAACTGCTAGTTTAAATAAAAGATTATTTAAAAAGCAAGCGTTATTAAAAGTTTTATTTCCTTATCTTGAAGTTAAGGCACTGATTGTTTTAACAAAAGGTTCTGTAGGTCTTAATAACTTTCCTTCTTATTGTACTATTTGGGTTACAAAAGATTTTGATGATGAAAATCTTTTAAAAGAGTTAATAGAAAAGAAAAAAGAGAAAAGAATTACTTTCCCAAATGAAAAAAAAGATATAAAGTTTGTTGAGGCAAATACAATATCCCATTCAAATTTCAAATATTTTCAAACTCTAAAATGGATACTTTACACTGCAAGATCAAATAAAAAATTTAGTGTAGATTTAGGATTTTTTAATAGTAAAGATTTAAACTTATATTTTGATATATATACAAAACTTTATGTGGGGTATATTACCATTGAAGATTTTAAAAAAATAGCTCAAAATTATAATTTTGATGTTAAAGATGATAAAGTAATTGTAAGTATTGAAAAAATTAATCAAAAAACTTATGGAATAATTTATTACCCTAAAAATAAAAATGGTCAATTAAAAAGAGTAAAAATAGATGAAGATAGTGTTAATATAAAAGACAAAGAAGCAGAAGGTTTTACAAATGCCGAAATTAAATTTATGTTAAATGTTTTGGATGAAAAGTTTGTGTTAACACTAAATGATATAAATCATATTAATAAAAATATATCAATTATAAAAACTTCTTAAATCAACTACTTATATCTAATATTTTTTTCAAGTGATTTATTTATTTGAAATTCGACCATTTTATCAAATGGAACTAGAAAGTTTTCAAGAAATTCTTTTTCAATATTTTCAATATTTTGCTTATTTAATAATTTTAAAATAACTAATGTAGATTCAATAGTAGATAAACAGTACTCAGATGGTTGCTTTTTAAATTCATAGGCTGAACTAGATTCAAAATTAAAACTTATTTTGGGTAAAGAGTTTAAATTATTACTCAATTTTAACATTTTTTTAGAACAAGCCCATGTTGAGTCTATAAGAAAAATCACTTTTTGTTTTTTTGTATCAATTGTATTTGTAGTTAAGTTTATTGAGTCTTTTCCAGGATATAAAATAAAACATGAATTAGAAGAGTCATTAATTATTGCATTTAATTCTTTATTTTCTGAAAAATCAATACCGACATAAATTTTACTATTAAGAAGTGACTTATGAGTTATTTTTCCAGTATTATTTTTTGTTTTTTTATATTCCTTTGGATGCATTAAAATTATAAATTTTGTATTTGTATTAAATGGTCTAATTAAACCACAAACACAGCTTAACTTTGTTCTATTACATTGGTAACAATATTCTCTATTATTTATCATTTCGTATTATATTGTAACTTTATTATAAAAATATTAATTATTTTATGAAAATTTATGATAACTATTAATATTATTAAGCTACTTTTAAGAATTGTAAAGATAAGATTGTACTATTGAATGATATGGGAGGTGTGTAGTGAATAGTATTAACAGTGTTCAAATGAGTTCGTTAATGGCTTATAATTCTAATGTTACTCAGAATTTAGATAGCAATACTGATGCTAATATCAATAAAAACATACCAAAAATTGAAAATAGTTCTGAAAATGATATAAATAATCAAGCAGTGAATGTATCTATTTCGATGCAAAGCATGCAGATTTATGTACAAGTTAGAAGTTTAGAGTTTGTTCAAACAAATACTGAAGCTCAAGACATGTTACATAATATATTTAACAACAAAGAGGTTTTTCACTTCTTAGACGGAAGAGAAGCTTCAAATGGTCTAAATCTTAAAGATATAGGCTATGAAGGAAAACCTATTACGCAATTAACAGCTTCAGAAGCTAAAGAATTAGTTTCTGAAAAAGGTTTTTTTGGCGTAGAACAAACTTCAGATAGAGTTTCAAATTTTGCGTTTGGTATTAGTAATGGTGATGTTGAACTTTTAAAAGAATCAAGAAAAGGTATTGTAAAAGGTTTTGAAGAGGCTGAAAAACTTTGGGGAGGAGAACTTCCTGAGATATCTTATTTAACACAAGAAAAAACATTAGAAAAAATAGATAAACGAATTGCAGAACTATTAAATAAAGATAAAAGTGTCGAGGATAAAAATAGTCAGCTAGGGGATAGTCCAGCTGAAGCTTTAGCAAAAGAAGATAATAAAAAAGAGAGTTAAATTAAATTAGCTCTCTTTTTTTCTCGCTCTTTTCTTTTATTTTTCATCTTAGTTAAGGCAAGTTTTCTCATATCAGCAATTGTGTCTGATTCATCCATAATTTCCAATCCAAGTAATGTTTCAATACAATCTTCAAGGGTAACAATACCTTCTGTTTGGTCATAGTTATCTAACACTATAAACATATGCTCTCTTTTTTTGATAAAAGTATTTAATGCTTTAGATACTGGAATATTTTCATTTAAAGCAAAAACAGGTGTCATGATAGATTCTATAGTTACTTCACTATCTTTAATTGCTTGTTTAAATATTTTTTTAGTAAGAACTACACCTACCATATTGTCAATAGTATCATCATATATTGGAACTCTAGAAAACTTATAAGTTCTCTTATCATCTAATATATCTTTGATTTTTGTATTCTTTTCAATTGAATACATTACTGATCTTGGAGTTAATATTTCTTTTACTTTAATACTATGAATTGTAAGTGTATTTTCAATAATATCTGATTCTAAATCTCCAATAATTCCTTCTTCTTCACTTAATAATGTTGAATGAATTAACTCTTCTCTTGTAATTGAATCACTTGAAAAGTCACCTTTAGAAATCTTTTTAGTAACAAATTGTGTAATTAGTATGATTGGATACGTAATAAATATAAAAAACTTAATAATTATTGCTGCATGTGGTGCTAATTGTTTCCAATAAACTGCTCCAATTGTCTTTGGTATGATTTCAGCAACAAAAAGTATCATAAATGTAAGAAAAATAGACACTACTATTACTAATGTAGAGTTGCCTTCAAATACTGATTCAGCTTGTACACCAATAGCAGTTGCTCCAAGTGTGTTTGCAATAGTATTTAAAATTAAGATTGATGCAATAGATTTATCTATATCTTGTTTTAAACTTTTTAAAAGTTTACCTGCCGCTGGTTTTTCTTTTTCAATGACAGAGATATATGAAACATTGGTAGAAAGGATAATAGACTCTAAAATAGAGCACAAAAACGAAACACTGATAACTAAAACAAATAGTAATATTAGAATTTCCATATTATCCTACTTGTTTGCAAATTTAAGTTCTTCCTCTGGGAATTGTCTTCCAAGATGTTACTCCTATATAATATAATTAACTACGTATGATACCAAATTTTTTTATAAAATGGTATATATTTGACAAAAATATTAAAAAAGATGTATAATAAAGGGTAAAGATGCAATTAATTTTTAAAGGAGGTTGTTATGGAATTTGGTCCAATACCAGCATTAAATGAATTTCAAATTAATAGTGCAAGAAAATTTGAAGTTGTTAATGAAATCGATCCTAGTAAAAAAATTGATAATGATGCAGAACCTAAAGAAGTTTTAGCAGTTCAAAAAGATAAAATTGAAGAGTTTAAAAAATCAGAGGTTAAAAAAGGTGATTTTTCTACTTACAATGAAGTGACTTTGACTAATCTTAGCTTTGGTTATAATGATGAATCAAAAGATTTCTTTATAAAAGTAAAAAGAGGTGATTTTGAAGCTCAATATCCAACTGATGAGATGATGAGATTGAAAGCATTTATTTTAAGTGCAAATGAAAAAGAGATTGAAGCTAGTTAACTATAGTATTTCTTTTAAGTTCTAATATCTCACTAGCTTCATAATATTTTTCACTTTCTAATTCATCCAAAAGATTTTTATATTTTTCATAAACTTTCCAAATTTTTTCATAAGCTTCATATCTATTTTTCCTAAATAGTGCTAATGCTGTAGCACCATTTATAAGACCTTGTACTGCTTTTGCTTTTAGTTTCTCATTATTTTTTTTATAATCTCTCCACTCATCTTCTAAAAGTTCATGGGCTTCAACAAATCTTTCTTCTTTAATTGCAATTATAAATTGTTCTATACTCAAGAATTAAGTTCTTTATGTAAATAATATCCTGTATGTGAACCTGATTTTTTATGATTTTGGGCTAATTGTTCAGGTGTTCCTATATCAACTATTTTCCCACCTTTATTTCCACCTTCTGGTCCCATATCTATAACCCAATCAGAGTTTTTGATAATATCAAGGTTATGTTCAATTACAAGTACTGAATTCCCTAAATCAACAAGATGATGTAATACTTTTGTAAGTCTATCCACATCTGCAAAATGTAATCCTGTTGTTGGTTCATCAAGTACATAAAGAGTATTTCCTGTGTCTTTTTTACTTAATTCTTTACTTAGTTTTATTCTTTGGGCTTCTCCACCTGAAAGTGTTACTGCATTTTGTCCAAGTGTAATATAACCTAACCCTACATTTTGTAAAGTTTCAAGTTTTGCATATACTTTAGGAACTTTTTTAAAAAACTCTATAGCTTCATCTACACTCATATTTAAAACATCAGAGATAGATTTACCTTTGTAAAGTATTTCAAGAGTTTGGGCGTTGTATCTTTTACCATGACATTCATCACATTTAACCATAATATCTGGTAAGAAGTGCATCTCAATTTTTATTTCACCTTCACCTTGACATTTTTCACATCTTCCACCTTTTACATTAAAAGAGAATCTTCCTATTTGGTAACCTCTTAGTTGTGCTTCTTTTGTTTTAGAAAATAAAACTCTAATTTCATCCATAAGGCCTGTATAAGTTGCTGGGTTACTTCTAGGTGTTCTTCCTATTGGAGATTGGTCAAGATAGATAACTTTATCAAGGTCTTCAAGTCCCTCAATAGAAACTCCATCAACCTTATTTACTTTTCTAGCGTGATTTAAAAGTTCTTTTGCAACGGGAAGTAGGGTTTGTAATATAAGAGAAGATTTACCACTTCCACTTACTCCTGTTATAGCACATAGATTTTTAAGTGGAATTTGTACATTAAGGTTTTTGATATTATTTATATTTACATTTTGGATTTCAATAAATCTTTCTTGTGGTCTATTATGAACATAATCAATCTTTTTCTTTCCTGTTACATATTGAGCTGTTAAAGTTTTTGCTTTTTTCATCTCTTTTAATGTTCCTGCAAATACTATTTCCCCTCCATATTTTCCAGCATTTGGTCCAATATCTACAATATAATCAGCTGCTTCAATTGTCTCTTTATCATGTTCAACTACTATAACTGTATTGCCTTTTTCTTGCAGGGCTCTTAGGGTTTTGATTAGTTTATTTGTATCTCTTTCATGTAGTCCAATAGATGGCTCATCAAGTACATACATTACCCCTGTAAGACCTGAACCAATTTGAGAAGCAACTCTAATTCTTTGAGCTTCTCCCCCACTAATTGTTCTTGCATCTCTTCCAAGTGTTATATATCCTAGTCCAACATCATTTAAAAAGAAAATTCTCTCTTTTATCTCTTTTAAAATTGGAGCTGAAATCATTTTTGATTGGTCAGAAAAATATTTAAAATTTTCATCATCATGGAAAAATTTATAGGCATCTTCAATTGGTAAAGTTATAATTTCAGATATAGTTTTATTAGCAACTCTTACAGCTTGAGAAGAGGGTTTTAGTCTATTTCCTTTACAATCACTACAAGCCTTTTCAGTCATATATTCACCTAAGTCTTTTTCATCTTTTATCATATCATAGGCAATTTTTACAATACCTTCCCATTTTCTAGTTAATTTATGTCTTTTCCAAGTAAATACGGCATCTTCAACTCCACCATGAAGTATTGATTTTTTTTGATAATCTTCTAGATCTTCAAAAGGAATAGAAGTATCAATACCTGCTGCTTCACAATGGGCTTTTAGCATTTTGAAATAGTACCCTTTGTTAAATCCATAAATAACTCTTATAGCTCCATCATCAATACTTAGGCTTTCATTGATTACTTTTTTCATATCTAAAGCATATCTAATACCCAAACCATCACAAGATGGACAAGCACCTTTTGGTGAGTTAAATGAAAAAGTTAATGGTTCAAGTGGTTCGAAAGAGATTTTACAATCAAAACAAGCCATATGTTCAGAGTAGTGAATGTGCTTTTCAACTCCAACTTCTTCGTGGTTCATAACTTCAACTTCAAGTTCTCCAAAACTCTCTTTTAAACCTTTTTCAACATCTTGTGCAATTCTGTCTTTATTTTCATCTTTTACCACAACCCTATCAATCACTACTTTGATAGTGTGCATTTTATTTTTTTCTAGTTCAACTTCTTCATCAAGTCTAACCATTACACCATCTATTATTGCCCTAACATATCCTTTTCCTCTAAGACTTTCCAGCATATCAGCAAAGGAACCTTTTTTTCTATTTACTAAAGGTGCTAAAATAATAATTTTTGACTCTTCTGGTAATTTTAAAACTTGTTCTATTACATCTGAAGCACTCATTTTAGAAATTGGTTTATTACATTGATGACAGTGTTGAGTTCCAACTCTTGCATATAAAAGCCTAAAATAATCATAAACTTCAGTAATAGTCCCAACAGTTGATCTTGGATTTTTAGAAGTTGTTTTTTGATCAATTGCAATTGCAGGAGTTAATCCTTCAATTCTTTCAACATCTGGTTTCCCAACTTTATCTAAAAATTGTCTTGCATATGCAGAAAGTGATTCTATATATCTTCTTTGACCTTCAGCATAAAGGGTATCAAAGGCAAGAGTTGATTTTCCACTTCCAGAAAGCCCAGTAAAAACTATAAGTTTATTTTTTGGAATTTCAAGGTTTATATTTTTAAGATTATTTTCTTTTGCATTGTATATTTTTATTGAATCTGTCATTAGTATTTATCCATTTATTATAAATTATTTTGGTATATTTTTAAGCCATTTTATCAAAAGATTAGATATCTTCGTACTTATTTATTGGAAGTTTAATAATAAATTTAGAACCAAGATAATTTTTATCTTTATAACTAAAATTTACTTTTTCAACTTCTATTGAACCATTTAGATGTTTTGTAACTATCTCTTGGCTCATGTATAAACCAATACCTGTACCTTGGCTTTTGTGTTTTGTTGTAAAATATGGCTCAAAGATTCTATCTATTATTTCATCTTTAATACCTTTTGCATTATCTTTAATTTCAATATTTAAAAAATCATTTTTTTCATAACAATCAATAAAAATATATTTTTTTTCAAAATTTCCTTCATCAAAGGCATCTATTGCATTATTTAAGATATTTAAAATAACATGTATAAGTTCATTTTGTAAAGAGTATATTTCAACTTCTTCTATATTTTCAATTATTTTGATATCTTTATTATTGAACTTTGGCGATAGTAAGTTTAAAGCTTTTTTTAGACTATTTTTTATTTTGAAGAGATTTTTTTCTTTTGTTTGTTTAAAGAAGTTTCTAAAATCATCTATTGTATTTGATAGATGTTGTGAAGTTTCCACAATTATATCTATAAACTCATTTAGGTTTTCATCACTTAGTATGCCAAACTCTTTTTTTAGTTTTATACCACTTGCAGTTGTTGTTATGGTTGATAAAGGTTGACGCCATTGATGAGCAATATTTTCAATCATTTCACCCATAGCTTCCATTTTTGATTTGTGATATAAAAGTTTGTCTTTTTCTTTTTGTTCTTCTTCAAGTTTTGTTATATCTGTTATATCAATTACAACACCGATTAGTCCCAAAACATTGTTGTTTGTATCAAAAAATGCTGACTTGTAAAATATTACATTAAATCTACAATTTTTTTCTTTATTATAAACTTCTGATTGATATATTTGGGGATTTTCTTCTAAGTTTAATACTTTTTGGTCTTGTTCGTGATAAATAATTGCAATATCTTTTGGAGCAATATCAAAAACTGATTTTCCTAAAATAGATTCAATTTTTATACCAGTTAATTTTTCCCAAGCTTTGTTACAACCTAAATATTTTCCTTCTTTATCTTTATAGAAAATAGAAGTAGGGTTACTATCAAGAAGTGTATTTAAAAATATTTCTTGATTTTTCATATCTTGTATATTTTTTTCTATTGTCTCTTTTAGTTTCTTCTCTTTTTTAAGTTTATATGTAATATCCCTAGATATACATATTATATAATCAATATTATTTTGGTAATAGTGAGTAATATTTGATTCAAAAATAAATTTTTCACCATTTTTAGAATAAAAATTTGCTAAATTTGTTATTTTATCATGAAGTAAAACTTCTACTAAGCACTCTTTATCATCAATTGATTCTCTTAGTTTATTTATATCAATTTCTAAAATTTCTTCGTTTGTATATTTGAGTTTTTCAAGAAAAGTTTTATTTGCATAAATAATCTTTGATTTACTCATATTATATATACTAATCATATCATTTGATTTATTGATTAGATTAAAAAATAGTTTTAAATCAATCTCTTTTATTGTATTCAAATTTTATCATCTCTTTCTATATGTATAGTTTGAGTAGGGAAAGCAAATGAACAATTGTTTTTCTCTACTAGTTTAGAAATTTGTATAATTACATCTTGTTTTGTTTCTAACCAATCTTCCCAATTTGGACTTCTACTAAAACAGTAAACTAAAATATTTATTGAACTATTTGCATATTCATCAATATATACAAGAATATTGTTTTTTATACCAATTAGGTCTTCTTTTTTTAGTAAATAAGGTTTTTTATCTATATTTAATTTTGAACTTGCAATTAATGGATGCTCTTGAAGCATCTCTCTTATGTCTGTTACTAAGTTTTCAATGTCACTCATTTTACTATCATAGGTAATACCAATTGACATTTTGATTCTTCGACCGATTACTCTTTTTGACCAGTTTAAAATAGACATATTTGCTAATTGGGCATTGGGAACTGTAATCATAGCATTTGCAAATGTTCTGATTCTTGTTGTTCTCATTCTAATATCAACAACTGTTCCTTCAACATTTCCAGCTTCTATCCAATCACCTTGAGAAAAAGAGTTATCTGTAATAATATTTAATGAACCAAAAAAATTAGATAAGGTATCTTTTGCAGCAAGTGCAACAGCAATACCTCCAATACCAAGTGAAGCAATTATTGCTTTGATATCAAAACCTAATTGAACTAATAAAAAAAGAGCAATAAAAATAAGAATTAGTATTTTTATTATTCTTAAAATAAAATCTACCATCTCTTTTCTTATATTAGGGTAGTCATTAAAAATTTTATCAGATGATTGATTTATATAGTTTGTTAAAATTCTGTAAAGCATATAAGAAAAAAGTGCTAAATATACTGTATTAAACCAAGGCACTAATTTATTTAGTTTGCTTGCATCATCGATAAGTAAAAAAAGAGATAATTGGAGAGCAAAAACATAAATTATAAAAGATACGTTAAATCTAAAACTACTTGGAATAATATCTAAAATAGAGATATCCAATGTTTGGATTTTTTTTGATAATCTATTATTAAATAGTCTTGTAAAGAAAGGCAAAATTTTTCTATTTATAAGAAAAAAGAACATAAAAATAAGAAATAAAATAACAATTTTACCTATTGATATATGAAAATAATAATTGAAAGTTTCAGAAATATTTTTTATATGAATATTATTATCAATTTTTTCTATGATATATTTTAAACTTAATTCATCTAAGATAAAATTACTTGGTCTAAATTTACTAATATTAGATTTTAAATAATTATATACTAATAAGTTAGCTTTTATTTGATTTTGTAACTCTTCAAAAGAGTTTTGATATTCAACTGAAATAGAGTCTTTAAGTTCTAAAATTTGATTATATGTTTTTTCAAAGTTTGTTAAATCAATTTTATCTAATGTTTCAATCTGATTTTTAAGTAAAGATATAAAATATTTTTTATCTTTAAATGAGTTTTTTCCGTCAATTATAGAGTTTATTGTTTGTGCAAACATTTTTTTATTTTCTAAAATTGATATTTTTAACATATCCCTTGATACTGCTAAATTATTATCATACTTAGAGTTAACATTGATTTTACTATTTAGAAATCTTATCTCTTTTTGATACGTTTCTTCATCAAATTTGTAGGTAATTTCGCTATTGATACTATTTATGATTTTATCCATTTCATTATCAATAATTTCAATTTGTTTATCAGTTTTAAAATCTTTACTTTGAATTAATTTTATTATAAAACCTAAATCGTAAGAACTAATTTCAGTACTTGTTTCATTTAAATTTTCTTCTTCAATTTTATTATTTTGTGTATTGTTTTGCGTTAAATTATTTATTGGGAAACTATTTGCAAAAAGATTTAAAGAAAGTAATAAAAATATAAAAATTTTAAATAAAGTATTTTTTAAATTGTATTTTTTTGTATTGTACATAAACTATTCCATCCTAAAAAATAAAGTATATATTATAGCATAATAAAATATTAAACAATCATTTACTATTTTAATCAAAAATTGGAACAAATACAGAGCTTATATACTATAATAACAGTGGAATATTTACTCACTTATTAAGGAATATAATATAAAAAAGTTTTTAATAGTTTTTATTATAATAGTTATTATAGGCTATTTATTACCACAAAGGGTTGTTATCCCTGTTGAAAATGGTAAATTTTCAGATTGGAATTCTAAGTCTTTTTGGTTTGGAAATTGGGGAACATCAATAGTTCATAAGGGAATAGATATCTTTAATAAAAAAGGTACACCTATTTTAAGTACAATTGATGGAATTGTTGTATTTAATGGACAAAGGGAAAAGGGTGGCAATGTTGTAATTGTTTTAGGTCCTAGATGGTTACTTCATTATTATTCCCACTTGGATACAATTGATGCTAAGTTATTTTCTTTTGTAAAAAGAGGAGAAAAAGTTGGAACAATGGGTGATAGTGGAAATGCCAAAGGAAAACCATTTCATCTGCATTATCAAATAATGAGAGTATTTCTAAATCCATTTAAAATGGATTCATCAACACAAGGCTATAAAAAAGCTTTTTTTGTAGATCCTAATAAGTTTTTAAAAGAACAGATGAATTATAAAACAGATAAAAAAGAGGAATAAAGTAAAATTTTTTTATATGAATAATCTTTTAAGTAAATAAAAGCTAAACTTTTACCAAACAATCGTTTGGATAAAAATATGGCAATCAAAAAAACATCAAAAGAAGAGATTTTAAAAGAGTCCATCAAACTTTTTAAAATACAGGGATATTCAAATACTTCTATGGCAAATATAGCTGAAGCTTGTGGGCTTATAAAAGGGAGTATTTATCATCACTTTAAAAGTAAAGATGAAATAGGTTTAGAGTCTTTAAAGTATATTCATAACTATTTTGTGAAGTTTATTTTTTCCATTGCTTATAGAAGTGATTTGAGTGATAGGCAGAAAATTGAATTAATTGTTAAAAAAACTGATGATTATTTTTTGCATAGTGAGGGTGGTTGTTTACTTGGGAATTTAGCCCTAGAAGTTAGTAGTTTGAATCTTGATTTTAAAGAAGAAATAAAAGCATATTTCACAGCTTGGGAAAATGCTTTGATAAGAATCTTTGAAAATAAATATCCAAAAATAGAGGCTTCAACTCTAGCTAAAGAGTATGTGGCTTTGAATCAAGGGGCAATTATGATGATGAACTTATATGATTCATCGGATAACTATCTAAAAGTTGGTGAAAAAATCATTAGTCTAATCTAATGTTTTTTTTTGCTTGTTTTAAACAAACAATCGTTTGGTTGTATTGTAAAAATTATAAAAGGAAAAATATGAATTATTTTAAAAAGTTCAAGGGGCAGGGAGAGGCACTTACATCAAAATCACCAATTAGTGAAATATTTTTTGCTTGGTTTGGTGGATGTATTTCAATTTTTATTATTGGTTATCTTACAAAGTCTTATGATAATCTTTTAATTATGGGGTCGTTTGGAGCTACTTGTGTGCTGTTATTTGGTTTTCCTAAAAGTCCATTCTCACAACCTAGAAATGTAATTTTTGGGCATTTTTTATCTACCTTTATTGGTTTAGGTTTTTTACATATTTTCGGAAATGAGTATTGGAGTATGGCATTAGCATTGTCAACGGCAATCGCTGTAATGATTGCAACTAGAACTGTTCATCCACCAGCTGGTTCTAATCCATTGATAGTATTTTTGTTAGGTGTAAATTGGGATTATTTGATTTTCCCAAGTTTGATGGGTTCTGTGATTTTGGTTTTGGTTGCTTTACTTTATAATAATTTGCATAAAAATAGGGCTTATCCACAGTATTGGTTTTAAAAACAAGAGTGGATTAATTATAAATTTTATAATTTTAATATATGTATTGGTTTTAATAAAGGCAAATAATCATAAAATACCTCAATTAAATAAGCAATTAAAGGATTTCTTTGCCATTTCAAAAATTAGGTCTTAGTCAAAAAATAAATAAAGCACTTGATAAGAATGTATATAAAAATCCTACTCTTATTCAAAAAAAAGTTATTCCTTTAGTTTTAGAACATAAAGATATCATGGTTAAAGCACAAACGGGAAGTGGAAAAACTGCAAGTTTTGTTTTACCTATTTTGCAAATGTGGACAAATAAGAAGCATGAAGGTAAACCTAAAATAAACTGTTTAGTATTAACTCCCACAAGAGAATTAGCACTACAAGTTTCAGAAGCTTTTATTATCTTTAGTAAATATTTGCTTAAGAAACCTAAAATAGTAAGCGTGATTGGCGGAAAGAGTATCGGCGAGCAACTCTTAGATATACAAAAAGGATGTGATATTGTTGTTGCTACAACAGGAAGATTACTTGATATTTTAAAGAAAAAGCAGATGAATTTATTAAATCTTGAATTTTTAGTTTTAGATGAAGCAGATAAGATGCTTGATTTTGGTTTTGAAGAGGAGTTAGAGTTACTTTTAGAGTCTTTACCTAATAAACGTCAAAATCTTCTATTTTCAGCAACATATCCTAATAAAATGTTAAATATCGCATCAAAAATAACTTTAAATCCAATTGAAGTGTTTATTGAAAATGAGAAAATAATTGTTGAAACAATTAATCAAAGAGTAATAGAGGTAAATAAAGAAAATAGAAGTGCTTTATTGAGATATTTAATAAAAGAAGAAAATTGGAATCAAATTTTAGTTTTTATGGCAAATAAACGTTCATGTGATAATTTAGCTTTTAAATTTAGAAAATATGGCTTTGAAGCTGAATCTTTTCATGGTGATTTAATTCAAGATGAAAGAAATAACACTTTAGAGGATTTTAAATCAAAAAAAATAAAAGTTTTATTTGCTACAGATATAGCTGCAAGGGGACTTCATATAGATAATATTTCTTGTGTAGTAAATTATGATTTACCTAGATCTCCTGCTGATTATATTCATAGAATTGGTAGAACTGGAAGAGCTGGTAAAAGTGGTATTTCCATATCATTTATTTCCCATGAAGATAAAGAACATTTTGCATTAATTGAAAAAAGAAGTGATATAAACCTTAAAAAAGAGCAAATTGAAGGCTTTGAATTAATAGGCACTCCTATTAAAAAACAAAAGGGTTCTGCTCCTATAAAAGGTAAAAGAAAAAGTAAAAAAGATAAATTAAGAGAGCAACAGGCTTTAAAAAAAGATTAGATAGTTTTATATATCATAATAAAAAGTGTACCTATATATAAAAATAGTACATATTTTTTATAAGAAGTGATATTAATCATATGTTTTATTTTTATTCCAAAATAAACACCAATTAACGATGCAATACCAACAGTTAATCCTTGAGTATAAAGCATATGTCCATGATAGCTTAAAGATATAAAGCCAGCAGTTGAGGAAAAAATCACAAAAAATAGACCTAAAGTTGTTGCTTTTTTTAAATCATAATTCATAAAAGCTACTAAAATAGGAGTTAACATAATAGAGCCTCCAACTCCAATACTCATTGCAATAGTTCCTATTATAATACCAACAAAAATAAGAAGTAATTTTGAATGATTTTTTTCTTTTCTATCATGTACAGCAGGCGTTGAGAAAATTTTTAGAATTGAGGCAATTAAGATTATTATAAAAAAGTATTGTAGAGTTTCATTGGATAGGGAGCTTACTATAAATCCAGAATTTAATCCTCCTAAAAAACCACCAATTCCAATTAAAACTCCATCTACAAAAACTCCAGATTGTTTTTTACTATTTAAAAAAGATCCAAAAATAGAACTAAATACCATTTGCATAACTGAAATTGCAATAGCTTCTTTCATAATAAATCCAGCCATTAAAAGCATAGGTACAAGTAACATTCCTCCACCTACACCAAAAAAACCAGATACAAATCCAGTCAATAATCCAAATAGTAGTAGCTCAAAAATCATTATTTAATAGAGTTCATTGCAGTTATAAATTTTTTATAAATACATTCAAGTTCTGTATCTTCATTACTTAAATCAATACCGTCATATTTTTTAATGGCATGTTCAAGTACAGCAACTCGTTTTAATAAGTATTCAAACATCTCTTTATTGATATCTGGTAAATCACCATGGTTAAGTTTTCCATTTTTGTCATCTCTTTTGATGATTTTTGCTGGAACTCCAACTGCTGTAGAATTTTTTGGTACATCACAAATTACAACAGAATTTGCACCAATTTTGCTATTTTTTCCAACAGTAATATTTCCAAGAACTTTTGCACCACTTCCTATTACTGAGTTTGATTTTATGGTTGGGTGTCTTTTTCCTTTACTTAAACTTACTCCTCCAAGAGTTACCCCTTGATATATTAGTACATCATCTTCAACAATAGCGGTTTCACCAATAACTACACCAATACCATGGTCTATAAATACTCTTCTTCCAATTGTTGCAGCAGGGTGTATATCCATATTGCAGAAAAATTGAGTAAGTCCCATAATTATTCTAGCAGTCAGTTTAAAATTCTTTTTATATAGTTTATTTGCAATTCTATGATTAATCACAGCCCAAACACCAGGGTAGTTAAATAATAGTTCAATATTTGAGTTTAACGCAGGGTCATTTAATTTTGGGACAGAAAAATCCTCTTTGATTTGTTGCCAAAGAGATATTTTTTCTGTTTGTAGTTCAGTTTTTATTTCACTGTTATCATCATTCATAATAACTCCATATAGTTTTTAAGTAGCTATTTTCATTTAGATATTTTTGTAAATCTTTATAAATATCTGGTTTTAAATTTTTACTTAAAATATTTTTTATTTCATCAGTATCATAATCTATATCTTCAAGAATATCAATAATTTTTTGAGATTCTAAGATTTTTTCTAATACAACTTTACCATCTTTAAATACAATATTTACTTCTGTTGGGTGAGAAAATAAATTATGTTTCATACCCAAAGTATCTTGATATGCACCAACATTAAAAAATCCTAAAAAATAGTCTTCTTTATTTAGATTTACATCATGTAAATAAAGTGGTTTTTTCAAATCAAATGGAATCTCTCCATCACTATCACAAGTAATGTCCCATAAAGAAGCGCTTCTTGTAGGATTTTCATTTAAATGTGTAATTGGCATAATAGGAAATTCTTGATCTATACCCCAATAATCAGGAAGTGATTGAAATAGTGAAAAGTTTAATAAATATTTTTCTTGAATATTTTCATCAAGTTTTTTTAACTCTCCATAATCATCAATTTGTAAAAGAGAAATAGCTTTTTTGATTATTTGATGTGTTAAAATTTCTGCATTTGATCTATCTTGTAAATCAATATATCCTAAATCAAATAGAGTTAAAAGTGATTCCATATGGTCAATACTATCGTGCATATACTCATATGCTGTTTTTTTAGTCATATCCCTATGTAAATCATATAACTCTTGAATAAGTGGTGGATTTGTTTCTTTTAGTTTTAAATGATCAAGTTCATATTCCGATGAAAAAAGTTCTAAAACAGGAGTTATAAGAACAGTTGAAGCAGCAGATATAAATCTTCCTGATTCAGTAAAGATATTAGGTTCATCAACACCTTTTTGTTTCGCAATATCTTTTAGTGTAAAAATAACATCGTTTGCAAACTCACTTAATGAATAAAATCTTGTTCTCTCATAAGCATTGTACTCAACTGCTAATCCACCACCAATATTTATTGATGATAAATTATTTGCACCTAAGTTTTTAAGTTCAGCATAAATATGTCCTGATTCTCTTAATGCTTTTTTTAAAGGCTTAATAGAATTCATTGCGGAACCTATATGGAAATGAATCATTGTAAGAGAATCAACTATATCATTTTCCTCCATAAGTTCATAGGCTTCAAGTATCTCTGTAGAAGTTAAACCAAATTTAGAGTTTATTCCTCCACTTTTAGCCCATAATCCACTTCCTCCACTGTGAAGTCTAACTCTTAGCCCTATATTAGGACATGCCAATTTTGTCTCTTTTAAAACTTCTATAATCATCTCAAGTTCGTTTAAACCTTCAATAATCAAAGTAATATTATGTCCCATCTCTTTTGCAATAAATCCAAGATGAATCATCTCTTTATCTTTAAAACCATTTACAGTAATTGGAGAACCAAGGTTATTATATGTCATTGCAATAATAAGTTCAGCCTTGCTTCCAGCTTCCAATCCATAATTAAACTTTTTTCCTTCTTGTACTAAAGGATGAATAAAGTTTGGTAATTGGTTTACTTTTAAAGGAAACACTGCATTAAATGTTCCTTTATAGTTATATTCATTGATACTTGCATTAAATACATCAAAAAGTGTATTAATTTGTTTTTTTGTTATATGTGGGAATCTTAATAGCAAAGGGCCTTTAAAATCCTGTTTTCTAATATCTTTAACAATAGATATTAATGTTGGTTTACAGTCAAAATTAATTTTTGCTAAACCATCTTCAATTATAAAATTATCATCACTCCAGATGTCAATACCATAATTATTCACTATTAAAAATCCTCTAATTTTAAATTTTGTTCTTCTTGTGTTTCAATGTTTTTTACATAAATTGTGCCATTTTCAAGTTCTGTCTCTCCAATTAGTGCAACAATATTCGCTCCATGTTTTTCAGCTATTTTAAAATGTTTTCCAAATCCTCTTGAACTATAGTCCATTATTGTTTTTGTAGTTTTTCTTTTCTTAATTGCAATTTTTGATAAAGTATTTAAAGCTTCTTCACTCATAGCACCTAAATATATTGTATCACTTTGTATGTTTTTTGGTTTAATTAGTTCAAGTAATCTCTCAATTCCAATTGCAAATCCAATACCAGGAGTTGAACGACCTCCTAAAAACTCTACTAATCTATCATATCTTCCACCACCTGCAATTGCACTTTGAGCACCAATTTCATTTGATGTAAATTCAAAAGCAGTTTGAGAATAATAATCTAAACCTCGAACCAAGTTTGAATCTATAACATAACTTATATTATTAAAATCTAAAATCTCTTTTAATTTTTCAAAATCACTATCACATTTTTCACATAAGTTATCTGTGATTTTTGGAGCATTAACTAAAAGTGACTGACATTTTTCATTTTTACAATCTAAAACTCTAATAGGATTTGTTTCTATTCTTCTATTACAATCTTCGCAAAGTTCAGTTTTTATATTAGATAAAGTTTTTACAAGATTTTCTTTGTAAGTAGGCATACAAGTAGGGCAACCTAGTGAGTTTAGTTGTAATGTAAAACCTATACCAAAGAAATCTAAAATCTCTTTTAACATCATAATTATATTTGCATCTTCATAAACAGAATCTATGCCAAAAACTTCACAACCAAATTGGTGAAACTCTCTTAGTCTTCCTTTTTGTGGTCTTTCATATCTAAACATTGGTCCATAGTAATACCATTTATATGTTCCACCAGCTCTATCAAATTTGTTTTCAACAAAGCTTCTTACAACTCCTGCTGTTCCTTCTGGTCTAAGACATACATCATTTTTGCCTTTGTCTATAAATTGATACATCTCTTTATTTACAATATCACTACTTTCTCCAACACTTCTTTTAAAAAGTGCTGTTTCTTCTAAAATTGGCGTTTCTATATATGTAAAGCCATAGTTTTTAGCTATTCTTGAAGCATTTTCAATAAAATATGTAAAAAGTTCACTATCATTTCCTAAAATATCATTCATTCCTCTTAGGCTTTGAATATTTTGTTTACCCATTAATAAATTCCTCAATTTTCTTTGCAATTTCATCTATACTTAAACTAGCATCAATAAAAATATAATTTAAATCTAACATCTCAATAGTTTTTTTCATTCTATTTTGAATATCAATTAAATAATCAATTCCCCTTGATTCAATGGAATCATTTGATTTATTGCCTAATCTATTTGTTAATTCTTCTTTACTTAATTCCAATAAAATAGTGTGTGTTGGCAAGGTGTTTTGAGTTGCTATTAAATTTAGAGTTGTAACTATCTCAATTGGTAGGTTTGAAGCATAAGCAATACCAGAAATAACTGATCTATCTGAAATAATCATTTTATCTTTATTGGGTTTTATTACCTCTTCAATATGTTCAGCTCTATCAGCTAAAAATAAAAACATCTCTGCAACTTTTGATTTTGCTTCACCATTAAGTGCCATTTCTCTTAATTTAGCTCCTAGTTTTGTAGCTCCTGGCTCTTTTGTAAAAATGGCTTTATTAAATTTTTTTGATAAAATCTCTAGTTGAGTAGATTTTCCTGCTGTATCAATTCCCTCTATTACTACATACATTTTAAAACCTCTTTTGGAACTAAGTGTTCAAATTTTCCTTTATATAATATAATTTCTCTTACAATTGTTGAACTAACAAAAGCATTTTCAAGTGTTGGCATAAGGTATAAAGTCTCTATTTGTTTGTTTATTGAAGAGTTTGCATATCCCATTTGTAATTCATATTCAAAATCACTAACTGCTCTTAATCCTCTGATAATAGTTGTAATATTTAAGCTAGAAGCAAGATCAACAAGTAAAGTATCAAATCCTACAACTTTTACTCCTGAAATATTTTTTGTAGCTTCTTTTGCAAATTCAACTCTTTTTTCATGTGAAAACATTGGTTTTTTTCTTTCACTTTTTGCTACTGCTATTACAACTTCATCAAAAATATTTGCTGCTCTTTTTATAATATCCATATGTCCATTTGTAATGGGGTCAAAAGTACCCGAATAAATAGCACTTTTGTAGGATAATATTTGTTCATTATTTGTTTGATTCATCATCTTTCCATCTCTTATATAAGCTATTTTCTATTCCTAAACTATCAAACCATTTTCCAATAATAAAGTTTTCCATTTCCTCAATTGTACTGTTATTTGAATAATAACCTAAAATTGGTGGTGAAATTGTAACACCCAATGATGACAATTTGGCCATGTTTTCTAAAGCAATTAAAGAAAATGGCATTTCTCTAGGTGCAATTAGAACTTCTCTTTTCTCTTTTAAAGATACAGCAAAAGCTCTTGTGATTAAATTATCTGCAAAACCATACGCACATTTTGCTAAGGTATTCATAGAACATGGAATTATTACCATTTTGTCTATTTTGAATGAACCAGATGCAATAGGTGCAGCTATATCACTGTTCTTAAATATTTTGATATTTTCTTGATTTATTAAATCTTCAAAGGCTAAATTGTTTTCATATTTTAAAGCAATTTTTGCACTTTTTGATATGACAACAAAAGCTTTAATATTTTTTGGTAAAAGTTTTAAAAATCTTATTCCTAAATTTACTCCACTAGCACCGCTTATTGCTACAACTAATCTCAATTTAGATCCTTTTTTCTTGGATAAAATAGTGATATTAGCTTAAAAAATCTTTATTTTCAAATATTAACTCCTTATGTTTTTAAGTTTAAATTGAAATAAAAGCTTGAAAAGTTAAAATTTAAGCTAATATTTATAAATGGAATGTTAACATTTTGTATTACTATAAATAAACATAAAGCAATCATTTTGTATAATTTCTTATATTTTAATTATACTAAATGTCTAAGGATAATCTATGTCAAAAATATTCACTTATTTAAGAATAAACAAAAATAATAAATCATATACAAAGTTGCAAGAAGAGAAAATAATTAATTATGTAAAAGAACATAATTTACAAATTTATCATAATATTGAAGTGGAAATTAATACTCCTTCTGAAGAAAAAAATATTATGGAGTTACTTAAATCTTGTCAAATGAATTCAACACTTTTGGTTTATGACTTAAATGTTTTTGGACGAACTGTTGAAAGAATTTTAGAGATAGTGAAGTTCTTATTAGAGAGTAAAATAAGAATATTAGTTATAAAACAAAACTTAGATTTGGTAGATAATAATGATATGTTAACAAAGATGATTCTTGGTATGATTTCTATGACTATAGCATTAGATAAAGAGTTAATGAGTCTTAGAACAAAAGAGGCTCTTACTGCAAAAAAATTAAAAGGTGAAAGTTTAGGTAAACCTAAAGGAACTATTCAAAAATCTAAATTTGATAAACAAAGAGACAAAATAGAAGAACTGCTAAGTGTAGGTTTATCGGTTAGAAAAATTGCTAAATTATTAGGTTATAACAATCATATTGGTTTAAACAACTACGTTAAAAAAAGAAATATAAGAGAACAATCATCTTCTTTAGAAGAACTAGCTAGTTAAAAAATATACATTTATAATTACTTCAAAAATATTATTGTATTATATTGCCTATTTAAAATTTGGAGAATATATTATGAAAGTATTATTATTAAAAGATGTAAAAGGTACTGGTAAAGCTGGTGAAGTAAAAGAGGTTTCTGATGGATATGGGAAAAATTTTTTAATTGGAAAAGGTTTAGCATTACTTGCAACAAACGAAGTTTTAAATAAACATAAAGCTCAAATGAGAAAAGAAGCTGAAAAAGAAGCAGCTGAGATTGAAGAAGCAAAAGAAATTGCAAAAAAATTAGATTCTCAAAAATTTACAATAAAACATAAAATAGGAGCTAACGGACATTTAATTGGTTCTGTAACAAATAAAGAAGTTAGTGAAGTATTAAAAGAACAAGCAGATATCGATTTAGATAAAAAACATATTACATTAAATTCTAAAGTAAAAACTGTAGGTATTTTTGAAGCTGATTGTAAGTTGGGTCATGGAATCCACGGTACAGCTAAAATTGATGTAATTGCAGAGTAAAAAATGTTTGATGCTACTACGATATTAGCTTATAGGGCAAAAGATAAGGCTGTAATTGGTGGTGATGGACAAGTTACTTTTGGAAATACTGTATTAAAAGGTAATGCCACAAAAATAAGAACGCTATATAAAGATAAAATTTTAGCTGGTTTTGCTGGAAGTACAGCAGATGCTTTTAATTTATTTGATATGTTTGAAGCTCATTTAGAAAATACAAAGGGTGATTTGTTAAAAGCTGTAATTGCATTTTCTAAAGAGTGGAGAAAAGATAAAGTTCTTAGACGTCTTGAAGCTATGATGATAGTTTTAAATAAAGAACATATTTTTATTTTATCTGGAACAGGTGATGTTGTTGAACCAGAAGATGGAATGATAGCTTCAATTGGAAGTGGTGGAAACTTTGCTATTTCAGCAGCACGTGCACTTCAAAAACACTCGAATTTAGATCCTGAAGATTTAGTAAAAGAGTCACTAATGATTGCAGGTGAATTATGTATATATACAAATCAAAATATCAAATTATTAAAAATTGAGGATTAACAGAAATGAATATGACTCCTAAAGAGATTGTAAAATTTCTTGATGATTATGTAATTGGTCAAGATGATGCCAAAAAAACAATTGCATTGGCACTTAGAAATAGATATAGAAGAATGCAATTAGATCCTGAAATCCAACAAGAAATTATGCCTAAAAATATTCTTATGATAGGAAGTACTGGTGTTGGAAAAACTGAGATTGCAAGAAGATTAGCAAAAATGATGAGTCTTCCTTTTGTAAAAGTTGAAGCTAGTAAATATACAGAAGTTGGATTTGTGGGACGTGATGTTGAATCTATGATTAGAGATTTGGTTTTTGCTGCAGTTGATTTAGTAACAAAAGAGTATGAAGAAAAAATACAAGATGGAATTGAACAAGAAGTAAATAAACAAATAATTGAAAAGCTTGTTCCTCACTTACCTGAAGGTGCAACGGAAAGTGCAAAAGAGTCTTTTATAAAAACCTATAATAAAATGGAAGAAAAATTACTTAATGGTGAACTTGATGAGAGAATCATAGAGATTGAGCTTCCTAAAAAAGCCCATGTAGAAGTTATTGATTCTTCTTTTCCAATTGATATGACATCTATGCAAGAGAGCTTAAATAATATGTTAGGCACTTTAAATAAAGACAAAATAAAAAAAGAAGTAAAAATAAAAGATGCTAAAAAGCTTTTAAGAAGTGGAGCAAGTGAAAAATTAATCGACCAAGAATCAATCAAACAAGAGGCATTGAGAAGGGTTGAAAATGGTGGAATTATATTTATAGATGAGATAGATAAAATTGCTTCAGGTAAAAATAATCAAAATCAAGACCCAAGTAAAGAGGGAGTACAGAGAGATTTATTACCAATAGTAGAAGGAAGTAATGTGCAAACAAAATATGGACAAGTAAAAACTGACCATATTTTATTTATAGCTGCAGGTGCATTTCATGTAAGTAAACCAAGTGATTTATTACCTGAACTTCAAGGTAGATTTCCTCTAAGAGTTGAATTAAATGCTTTAGATGAAGAGGCTTTATATAAAATATTGACTAATACGAAAAACTCTTTGTTGAAGCAGTATAAAGCACTTTTAGAAGTTGAAGGTGTAAATTTAGAATTTGAAGATGATGCAATTCGTGCATTTGCAAATTTATCAGTTGGCGCTAATCAAAAAACTGAAGATATTGGTGCAAGAAGATTACATACCGTTATAGAAAAAGTTCTAGAAGATATTAGTTTTAATGCAGATGAAAAAAGTGGTGAAACAATTACCATAACAAAAAAGTTAGTTGAAGATAAATTATCTGATATAGTAAAAGATGAAGATACTGCAAGATATATATTGTAGTTTTTATTTTTTTTAGATAAAATAATTTGAAGTAAGAAATTAAAAAGGCAAAACCATGAAAATAGTAACTTTTTGCAATATTGATGCGAAATTATTGGACCCTAGTTTTACAGTAGAGAACTATGAAGAAACATCAGGAGAAGCAGATATTGCAATTATAGATATCAACTCAATATTCGATTTTGAAGAAAACAAATCAGTTTCATGTAAAGACAAATATGTATCTATTGCAATTTTAGATGATGAAGATGATTATGATGCGTTCAAAAATTTTGGTATTGATGCCTGGATTAAACATGAAGATATTTCAAAAATAAATGAATTAATTTCACTATTGAAAAAAAGGTTTTTATCATAATAATTGATACTCACTGCCACTTAGACAATAAGCAATATTACGAGGATGTTGATGAAGTTATAGAAAATGCGCTTAAAAATGGAATTAAAGGTTTTTTAATTCCCGGTGCAGATTTTGAAGACTTACCACAAGCTATAAAATTATCTGAAAAGTACAAAGAAGTTTTTTTCTCTGTTGGAATACATCCTTATGACGCACCTTCATATGATGAAAATATTATGAAAGAATATGTAAAACATCCTAAGTGTATTGCTATTGGTGAGTGTGGATTAGACTATTTTAGACTACCAGAAGATGAAGAAGAAAAACTTCAAGAAAAACAGCTTCAAAAAGAGGTTTTTATATCACAAATAAAGTTTGCCAAAAAAGTGAAAAAACCTCTTATTGTACATGTAAGAGATGCGTCAGATGACTCAAAAACTATTTTAGAAAAGTATGGAGCACATGAAGTTGGTGGAGTTTTACATTGTTATAATGCAAGTGAACATTTACTAAGTTTGAGTGAACATGGTTTTTATTTTGGAATAGGTGGAGTTTTAACTTTTAATAATGCTAAAAAGCTTGTAGAAGTTTTACCCAAAATTCCATTAGAAAAGTTAATTATTGAAACAGATGCTCCATACTTAACTCCACATCCCCATAGGGGAAAAAGAAATGAACCTTTTTATACAAAATTTGTATGCGAAAAAATGGCAGAAATTTTAAATTTGAGTGATGAAGAGGTTCAAAATTTAACTACAAATAATGCAAAAAAACTGTTTAAAGAGTTTTCTAGCATAATTTAGATAAAATCTCTACTATTTACACAAATAGGATAGATAATTGATAAAAATCTTTTTAATAATTGCCACTGTTTTTTTAAGTGCTAATGCATCGCTTATAGGTAGTAATTTTTCCCAAAGGGACTTACAAATCTTAAAAGAGCTGGATATTGATCCAGCTTATATTACAGATTATAAATTACAAAAAACATATAATAGATATTTACAAAATATACAAGATAAGTACGTAAATAGGTTTAATAGAGCTTCATTATTTGTACCAAAAGTAAAAGAGATACTTAGAGAAGAAGGACTTCCTGAGACTTTTTTATATTTAGCAATGGCAGAGTCTAGTTTTACTCTAGATGCAAAATCAAGAGCAAGAGCTACAGGAATGTGGCAATTTATGCACAGTACTGCTAGAAACCTTGGGCTTAAAAATGATATTTATGTTGATGAGAGAATGGATGTAGTTAAATCAACATATGCAGCAGCTAAATATTTAAAATATTTACATGAACAATTTGGAAAGTGGTATCTTGCAGCAGTTGCTTATAACTGTGGACAAGGAAGAGTAATTGAAGCAATTACTAGAGCTACAATTGATTTATATGAAGATGAAAATGGTAAAAAAAATGATAAAGCTGATGAAATTAAAAAATTTAGAAGAACTATTACTTTATATCAACAAAAAAGAGTTAAATTTGCTGAATTGAATAAAATATACAAAGAGGTTTTAACATGGGATGTTAAGCCTGATATTTATGAACTTTTGATGGAGCAAAAAAAAGTTAGAAGACAATATTTACCAGAAGAGAGTAGAGGTTATATTAGAAAAATAATTTCACTAGCAATGATGAATAATCAAAGTTTTGTAACAGAAAATGACCATGCACATATTAGAAATATTGGTATAACTTCGCCAATTGCAACAGTTAGTGTAAAAGGTGGATTACATTTAAAAAACATTGCAAAAGCAATTGGTATGGAATACAGAGATTTAAAAATGTTAAATAAACATATTATTAGAAATGTTATTCCTACTTATAAAAATGACTATGAGATCTATATTCCATATAGTAGATTATCAATATTTAACCAAAATAAAATGAATATAGAACCAACAAAATATAAAATTCACATAGTACAAAAAGGTGATAATTTATTTGATATTGGTAGAAAATATGGAATTTCTTATAAGGCTATAAAAAGTTTCAACAAGTTAAAAAGTAATAAATTAGCATTAAAACAAAAATTGGTGATACCTTTTGTGGAAGGTACAGAGTTAAAAACAAAAGATTATTATGTAAAAAGTGGTGATACTCTTATATCAATTGCAAAAATGCACAGAATTGACTTAGATAAATTAATGAGTGATAATAATTTAAAAAATAGCATCATAAAAAAAGGAGATAAACTTGTTATTACGTATAGATAATTTGATTAGATTAGTAAGTACATTATTTGTAGTATTTTTATTCACAGGATGTTTTTCCTCATCAAGTTATAACTATAGTAATTACAATATATTTAAAAGAGATAGAAGTAGTATTCATGTCCCTGATCAAAAGATTAAAAACTCTGAAGCAATGCATAGGGCAACAATGCGGCCTTATCAAGTATTTGGTAAATGGTATTATCCTACATTAGCAAAAGTTGGAGATACGCAAGTTGGTATTTCATCATGGTATGGACCAAACTTTCATGCAAAACCTACTTCAAATGGTGAAATTTATAATATGTATAAAGCAACTGCCGCACATAAAACTTTACCTATGAACACTATGTTAAGAGTTGAAAATCTAGAAAATGGAAAATCAACAATAGTAAGGGTAAATGATAGAGGACCTTTTGTGGGAACTAGAATAATTGACTTATCAAATAAAGCAGCAAGAGATATTGATATGGTTGGAAAAGGAACTGCAAAAGTTAAAATTACAGTTTTAGGGTTTCATGCAAAAATTGCTCAAACTAAAGAAGAAAAAGAAGAAGTTGCAAGTGTAGGAAAATATTTCTTACAAGTAGGTGCATTTAGTAAGTATGAAGGTGCTAAAATTACTCAAAATAAATTTAAAATGATATTAGAAGATGGATATGATGTTATAATTAAAAAAGGTATTTTTAATAACAAAGATATAAATAGAGTTTGGATAAGTGGATTTAGATCAGAAGAAGAAGTTAAAGATTTCAAAGAGAAAAACTCTTTAACTGGCGCTATGATAATTGCTGAGTAATAGGAAAAAATATGGCTGAAATTAATAGAAAAACAAAAGAGACAGATATTAGTTGTAAAATTAACGTCAATGGGACAGGAAAATCAAATATTAACACAGGTGTTGGTTTTTTTGACCATATGTTAGAGGCACTTTCAAAGCATAGTGGTATTGATATAGATTTAACTTGTAAAGGTGATTTGTATATTGATGCCCATCATACAGTTGAAGATTGTGGTATTGTTTTAGGAAAAGCTTTAAAAGAAGATATCTTTCCAATACAAGCAGTTGAAAGATATGGAAATGCAACAGTAGTGATGGATGAAGCTTCAACAACTTGTGCTTTAGATTTATCAAATCGACCTTTTTTAGTTTATGAAGTAAATGTAAGTGGAAAAGTTGGAGAATTTGATGTAGAACTTGTAGAAGAATTTTTTCATGCACTAGTTATGAATGCTGGGCTTACAACACATATAATTAGTGAGCGAGGAAGAAATAAACATCATATCTTAGAAGCTAGTTTTAAAGCTTTTGCAGTAGCTTTAAGACGTGCAATGGCTAGAAATGAAAGATTAGGAATTCCAAGTACAAAAGGTGTTTTATGATTGAGTTAATTGTTCTAGATGTAGATGGAACATTAACTGATGGGAAAATTACTTATACGAATAATGGTGATGAGATAAAATCTTTTGATGTGTCAGATGGTTTAGCTGTTGCTGTTTGGACAAAAAAGTTTGGTAAAAAAGCAGCTATTATAACAGGACGTAAATCATCTTTAGTAGAAAAAAGAGCAAAAGAGTTAAATATTGAACATCTTTATCAAGGTGTTCATAATAAAGATGAAGTTTTAGCAGATATTTTGAAAAAAGAGGGAATCTCTTGGAATCAAGTGGCAGCTATTGGTGATGATTTAAATGATTATAAAATGTTAAAAAAAGCAGGGCTTTCTTTTACACCTCAAAATGGCTCAAAATACATAAAAGAGATAGTAAATGTAGTTTGTGAAAATAGAGGTGGAGAAGGTGCTGTAAGAGAAATGATGGAATATATCTTCAAAGAAGATGGTTTAGAAGAGGAATTTTTGAAGTTATGGCAATAAAATATTTTACATATGTATTGTTAATTGTATCTTTTATATCTGCAATACTTTCTATTGTTCCAAAAGAAAAAGATAAGAGTGATGAAGAACAACCTCAAATAGTATTTGAAAACTCTACATTATACACTTTTAATGTGGATAATTTAGAAAGAATAGTTAATTCTACTAGAGCTATGAAGTATAAAACAAAAGATATTATGTATGATGGAAGAATTATATTAAGAAGAGTTGATAATGGTACAGATTATATTAAATCTGATGTTATTATTAAAAGAGTGGAACAATATAAATTTTTAAACAATGTAAAATATAATAGAGAGAATAATATTATTTTAAATACAGATGAACTTTTTTATAATGGTATTACAAAAATTGTCACAAACACTATAGAGTTTGATGGAATTTATAATAATAGTACAATTAAGGGAAAAGCACTATATTTAGATACAAATAAGTCAATTTTTATGGCAAAAGATACGCATTTTGAAGTTTTAATGGATAACAATAATAAAGGTAGTAAATGAGATTTTTTTTAATAGTTAGTATGTTTTTTAGTTTTTTATTTTCGGAAAAATTAATAATAGATGCAAAAAAATTTGAAGCATATGATGAGAAGGGTTTATCAATTTTTACTGGCAATGTAAAAATGGTAAAAGCAAGTGATGAATTAGAATCAGATAGATTAGATGTATATTTAAGTGAAAAAAAACCAAATACAAAAAGAGAGCCTATAAAATACATAGCAACTGGCAATGTAAAGTTTAAAGTAAAAACAGCAGATAAGTTATATGAAGGGAAGGGTGATAAAGTTGTTTATGAACCACAAAAACTTAAATATGTTATTACTGGAAATGGATTTTTAAAAGAGGTTATTGAAGATAAAAGACTTTTTGGTGATAAAATTGTTATTGACCAAATAACAGGTGAAGCAAAAGTAACAGGAAGTGAAAATAAACCAGTTAGATTTATAATTGATTTAGCAGATAAAAAACCTAAAGATAAACCTTTAAATACAACGGAAAAGATTGAGAATAAACAATGAGAATAGTTGATGCAAATTTTATGCAATCAGCTCAAAGTGTTGCTGATTCTCCAAGTCCAGATGTTGCAGAAGTTGCATTTTTAGGGCGAAGTAATGTGGGAAAAAGTTCACTTTTAAATACTCTTACAAATAGAAAAGGTCTTGCAAAGTCATCTTCTACACCTGGTAAAACACAACTTATAAATTATTTTAATATTAAGTTTAAAACAGAAGAAGAAAATGGTATGCCACCTGATTTGTATGCTAGATTTGTAGATTTACCAGGATTTGGATATGCAAAAGTTTCTAAAAGTTTAAAAGCAGAGTGGAATCGAAATCTTACAGGATATTTGGAACAAAGACCAAATTTACAGATGTTTATACATCTAATTGATGCTAGACATCCAGAACTTGAAATAGACAAAAATGTGGATGAATTTTTAGAAAAGATAAAAAGAGGTGATCAGCTAATTGTTCATGCTTTTACAAAAACAGATAAGCTTAAACAAAATGATTTAGCAAAATTAAAAAGAGAATACCCTGAGGGTATTTTCATATCAAATCTAAAAAAAAGAGGTATAATTGACCTCCAAAATAAAATTACAGGATATTTGTTTGGAAATTAGATTTTATAAACCAACAACTAAAGATATTATCTCTATGCAAGAACTTGTAAAAGGTGAAGTAGAAAAGGGGACTATTCTTCTTCGAACAGAAGATGAGATGGCAAATACTATTCGTTCTTATACTGTAGTAGAAGTTGACGGTAAATTAGCTGGTTTTGTTGCAACTCATATTCACTCTATAAGACTTGCAGAAGTGCGAAGTTTAATTGTTTCTAAAGATTTTAGAGGCTTAAAGCTTGGAAAACAATTAGTTGAAGCATGTATAAAAGAGGCTAAATTTTATGGTCTTGAACAGCTTTTATCTCTAACTTATGAACAAGGTTTTTTTGAAAGCTGTGGTTTTAGAGTAATAGAAAAAGACCAAATACCTGAACACAAAATCTGGGCTGATTGTATAAGATGTAAACATTTCCCAGTTTGTGATGAAGTGGCTATGGTTTTTGATCTTTAAAGCTACTATTTGGAATTTCCACCAATAGCTTTTTTTTTAATCTTTTATAATAAAAATATATTTTTGACATAAAAGAGTCTATAAAATATCTTTTATAGACTCTTTTATGATTACAGGTACGAAAAACATAGAAACTATATACGAGATTAAAGTACCTCCAATTAATGCAACACCTAATCCTCCAAAAACTGCGTCAGTTGCCAAAAGTGAAGATGCAAATACCATTGTTAAAACTGTTAGTATGATAGGTTTAGATCTTGTAGCTGTTGCTTGTGCTATTGCTTTATTTATTTCCATATTTTCTTCAACAATTAATTGCTTTGAAAAGTCTATGATAAGGGTTGAATTTCTAGAATTTATACCAATAAGTCCAATAAACCCAATAAGTGAAGTAGCAGTTAAATAGAATGTATCACTTGTGAAGATATCCATAATAAAATGAGCAAATATTACTCCAATAATAGATATAAAACTTGATAGTACAATTCCACCAGAGAGAGAAAAACTTTTATAATATATCACCATTAAGAAAAATATTAAAATAAGTGCAATAATAAAAGCGCCACCCAAATCTATAAATGTATCAATAGTAACTTTTAATTCACCATCCCAAACAAGCTTAAATATTTCATTTGTATTTTTGTCTTTAAATTCAAGGTTTAGCATATTTGTTTTTGTTATGATATATTTATCTAATAAGCTATTTAGCATCTCTTCTCTTGCATCAAGTAAAGGATATATTTGACTTTCTTTATCTGTTTCTGCAATAACATTTATCATATTTTCTAGATTTTTTGAAGTTATTGTTGGTTTTTTTAATATTTTTTCAATTTTTACAAATTCAGATATGGAAATCATTTCACCATTTTTATTTAAAACTTTTAGCATGGAGAGTTTATCTTTTAGATTTTCAATTGAATTAGTTTCTAAAAGTCTACTATCATCTAGTCTTAGATATAGTGGTATTTGATTTTCAGCACTTGCTTCATTTACATATCCTATTTCCATACCTTCAAAAGCTAGGTAAAGTATATTTTTTACTTGTGCTAAACTTACAAAACTTTTAGCTACTTTTGTAGAATCAAGCTTTAATGAATACTTATAAAATGGCTTTGTAGCTAATATATCCACATCAACTAAGCTTTTTTGATTTTTTAATATTTTTTCAATTTTTAGTGCAAAGTTACGTTGGCTTTCAAAACTATTTCCTCCATAAATTTCTGCAACTATTGAAGCAAGTACTGGAGGACCTGCTGGAAGCTCTATGAATTTTATATTCGCTTCGTGAAGTGAACATTTGTTTTGGACATTTGCTCTAAGTGAACTTACAAGGTTATATGAATAGATATCTCTATAATCTGCTTTTTTAATATTTACCATAATTTCAGCTTGATTTTCATCACTTTTTAATGCACTACCTTTTACCATTCCTGCAAAGTCTAAAGGCTGTCCTTCTCCCAGAAAAACAGAGATAGAAGTTATTAAATCTATGTTTTTAAGTTCATTTGTTATACATGATGTTACTTCTTTTGTTTGGGATATGGAAGAACCATCTTTTAAATCAACATATATTGAAAAAGTATCAGAATCTTTTCCTGGAAGCATTTTTGCTTTTACGATTTTTGTAGGAAAAGTTGCAATACTTAAGATAAATAGAATTAGTGTAATTAAATATACTAATTGGGATTTTCGTTTACTTTCTAAGATATTATAAATAAATTGTTCTAGATTAAATTTTTTCATCAAATATCCTATAAAAATTTCTTAACTAAATATGGAGTAAAAATATATGCAATAAAAAGTGACATGAAAAGTGATATTGGAACAAACACAGGAAGAGGATGCATAAATTGCCCCATCATACCACCAACGAAAAACATTGGTAAAAAAGTCATAATAATAGCAATTGTAGCGATATTTGTAGGATTTCCTATCTCATTTGTAGCTTCTATTGTGATTTGTTCTAGTGATTTATTTTTATCTTTTTGCATAGTTCTATGTCTATGAATATTTTCAATTACAATAATTGCAGCATCTACTAACATCCCAAGTGAAACTAAAAGTGCAAAAAGTGTGATACGGTTTATAGTTTCATCAAGTGCATATCCTACAAATAAGGTTAAAGCCAAAATCATAGGCACCATAATAGAAACGATAATTGCCTCTTTTAATCCAAGTGAAAATACAAGTAGGAAAAATATTATAACTATAGATATAATTAAGTTCATAACAAGTGAATTTACAGCATTGTTTGCAGTAAAACCATCATCTCTAGTAATTATATATCCTATGTGCTCTTTTTCTAAATTATCTTTTATCTTTTCTAAGTAAGCAAAAATATTTTTATTTATTTCAACAGAGTTTGCACCTTTTAGTTTTGAAACAGTTAGTGTAATTTGCTCTTTTTGTGCTAAATCATTTGTATAAATATAAGCTTCTTTTTTATTTTGAATATCATAGCTTCTTTTAATACTTGCAATACTACTTAGATAAATAGGGGAGCCATATTGGGAAGTTATAATAATATTTTTTAAATCATTGGCTGTTTCTATGGCACTTTTTATTCCAAATACCAAAAGTTCACCACTTGTTGTACGCCCTTTTATATCAGGAGTTTCATATGATAAAGCTTTGATTGCTTCAGATACTTGTCCTAGTGAAAGTCCATAATAACTTAGTTTTTTTGCATCGATTAAGATGTTGTATTGCTCTTTTTTTTCACCTTTTAAATCAACTAAGGCTACATTTTCTATGCTATTTATCTCTTTTGCTATTTTATTAATTTTATTAAAAAGTTGTGTTTGCGATATGGATTTATCTTTTGCATAAAATGCAATACTAGCTATTGGAATATCTGTATCTATATCCATAGTTTTAATTATGGGTTGCATAGTTCCTTTAGGCATTAAATCCATATTTCTCATAACTTGGTCATAAAGTTTTAGATTTGATTCTTCTTTATCTTGTCCTATGAAATATCTAACTTGTACAATTCCTACTGAATCTTTTGCGTAAGAATAAATATCTTCTACACCTTTTATCTCTTTAATCTTTTTTTCAAGTGGCTCTATGATTACTTTTTGTATTTCATCAGCTTTAGCTCCAGGCATAGCAACAATCACCGCACCTCCTGAAACTTTTATTTGGGGATTTTCTTCTCTTGGTGTGAATACAAGTGCAAAATAGCCTAATAACAATATTACAATCCCTAAAATCATGGTTAAAGGATGATTTATAAAAGTTTTAGCAAGTTTTCCTGCGATATTTTCATTTTCTAATTTAATGTCTTGATTCATAGTTATTCTTTAATTGAAATAGAAACTTTTGCATACATTCCTGGTAGGATATCTTCATTTTTTGTAAATGAAATTTTTAGAATAAATGTATGAGCCATAGGATTAGAATTTGGAATAATAGATAGGATTTTTCCTTCTGTTTTGTAATCAATTGAATCAATAAAAATTTCAACTTTATCACCTTTTTTTACGTATTTTAGGTCATTTTCATTTATTTGAGTCTCAATTTTTAAAGTTGAGAGGTCAGAGATAATAATTGCTGGCATACCAGGCATTGACATCTCTCCTACTTTTATTGATTTTTTAATTATAAGTCCATCATTTGGAGCTTTTACTTTTAAGTATCTATATTGATTATTTAGTTCATTAAGTTTTGAATTTGCTATTTTTAAAGTGTTTAATAGGGTGTTGTATTTTAACTCCAATTGTTCCAAATCAAATTTAGATACTAAATCTTTTTCATACAATCTTTTATATCTTTCATAATTTAGTTTTACATTTTCAAATTGATTTTTATATATTTCAATATTTAATAAAGCTTGTTCTTTTTTATTATCAATTTCAATTGAGTCAATTTCATAAAGTAAAGTGCCTTTTTTTACCTTATCTCCTTCATTTACTCTTATACTTTTTATATATCCCATATTTCTACTTGAAATTATCTTTTCATTATCAGAAATTACAGATGCACTTAAATCTAACTCTCTTGCATGTAATAATGAGATAATAAAGATTGATATAAATAGTATGATTTTTTTCATTTTATTCCTTTAATGATTTTCCCATAGATAGTTTTAGTTTTGCTTTGTTAAATGTTAATTCAAATTTTGACATGATAACTTCCACTTGAGCTTTTTGTAGTGAAGCTTGTTGTATTAATAAATCAGTCATATTGATTAACTTATTTTTGTACATCTCTTCTGATTTATGTAAAATATCTTCAGCAAGATTTTGAGCTTTAATCTTTTCTGTTAATATCTCTTGGCTAGATAGATAATTTAAATAGTTTTCTTTTACTTCAAGTTTTATTGCATCTTTAAATTGTTCTTTTTGAAGCATTAGTTTGTTGTATTTGATTCTACTTTGCTCAAGTTTTGCCTCTCTTGTCATATCAAAAATCTTCATATTTAATCCAACTGTTGCTAAATAAAAATCTTGGTTTTCATTTAGCTCTTTTAACTTATCATTGCTGTATCCATATTCAATGTGAGCACCAATTTTAGGAAAATAATCAGCTTGTTTTATTTTGATATCTTTTTTTAGTGATTTTGTATTTAAATCAATATATTTTAAATCTTCTCTTTTTTCAAGGGCTTCATTTTGAATAGTTTTTAAATCAATATTTGAAATATTTACCTCTTCAAAACTTTTTACATCATCAATTTCAATACCTATTAAAAAACTTAAATATGAGTGTGATAATAAAACTTTGTTTTGAGCTTCTTTTAGTTTTGCATTTGTATTTAAATCGTGTACTTGTGCTTGTTGTAAATCGATTTTTGTAACCAAACCTTCTTTGTACATTTCATTTGCAAAGTTTACAAAAGAAGAAGTTGCTTTTTTTGCTTTTTTTACAGCTTTTACATATTCCTTTGAAGCAACACAGGCATTATAAGCTTTTAAAAGCTCTAGAGTTAGTAGTTTCTCATCATATTCATATTTTACTTTATTTGCTTGAATTTGTAAGTTTGCAATATCTTTTGCATTTGATAATTCAAAACCTGAAAATAGTGGAATATCATAAGTAAGTTTTGTTTCATAGTTTTCTACAGATTTTGGATAGTTTAAGTCTTTTGGTGCAGTTGTTAATGAACTAGGTCCAGTATATGAAGCTAATCCAAAATCAGCAAAGGTAGCTTTTCTAGAACTAAGTTTTGAACTAAATACATATCCTGCATGGTTTGTATTTGTATAAGTTTCTTTAAAAGATAAAGCTCCATAATTATTTGCAGATATTTCATCTAAAATTGCATGGCTTTGTTTAATATCTAACTTTTTTGATTTTAGTTCTTTATTGTTTTGTAGCAATAAATTAAGTGCTTCATCAAATGTTATCTCTTTTGCAAATGAAAAGAGTGAAGTAATAAATAATAGTATTAAAATTTTTTGCATAAATTACCCTAATATTAAAAAGCTTATTATATTAGGATAATAATTAAAATAATGTAAAATTGTTTTATTAGTTTATCTTATAAAATAAACTAATAAAAATATAAAGTAATATCCTATAAAATAGAGATTTTATAAAAATATTTAAAATACAAAATTTACAAAAAAACAGAAAAATTATAATTCAATTTTATAATTTAAAATTTATTTAAAAGATTGTGCTAGATTTCCTAAAATTAATTGCCAACCATCAATGATAATAAAAAAGATAACTTTAATAGGTAAAGATATCATAACAGGTGGTAACATCATCATCCCTAAACTCATTAAAATAGATGCCACAATAATATCTATAACTAAAAATGGTAAGAATATTAAAAATCCTATTTCAAATGCGGTTCTTAGTTCACTTACAATAAATGCTGGCATCAAAAGAGTAATAGATACATCATCAATATTTTTAGGATTTGTTTCTTTTTTTATACGATAAAAAAGTGCTAGGTCTGCTTCTCTTGTATTTTTTATCATAAACTCTTTAAAAGGTTTTATACTTCTTTTAAAGCCTTCTTCATAACCAATTTTTTCTTCCATATAAGGTTTAATACCATCATTGTATGCAACTTTGGCATAGGGTTCCATAATAAAAATTGTTAAAATTAAAGCCATTGAAATAACTATTTGATTAGGTGGAGCTTGTTGAAGTCCCATGGCTTGTCTTAGTAAAGATAAAACAATAATAAGCCGTGTGAAACTTGTAACCATTAATAATAGAGTTGGTGCTAAAGCTAATAAGATAAGAATAATTGCGATATTTATTGTCTTTACAAATTGTGCAGGTTGGTCAATAGCAGCAATAGATAAATTTATTACTGGTAAATTATCAGCTGCAAAAAGTGAAATAGAAAATATAATAAGCGTTAATATAACTCTCAACTAATATCCTTAGAATGTGAAAAAAGTATCATAACTAAAAAAAGTTTAAACTCTAAAGATAATTTAGGAAAAATTGATTATAATCAATTAAATTATTTATGATTTATTATTTAAATTTATATAGAGAAAAGGGAATGTTTTATGTATATATGTATAATGAGAGTATTTATTATTTTATTACTTCTAGCTCAATTTTCTTTTACAAAGAGCTTGGAAAAAGTAGTTTTAGAAGAGTATATTACTGTTGGAGTAAAGTATGATTATAAACCATTTTCTTTTATAAATAATGAAGGCAGACTTGAAGGTTTTGATATTGATTTAATTAAAAGTATGATGGATATACTTAATATAAGAGTTAAGTTTGTTGAAGTAAGCTCTAATAATAAAGAAAAAATGCTATTAGATGGAAAAATTGATATTTTACTTACAGATATGATTCCTCAAGAGAATAAAAATAATGATATTATTTTTACTAAACCATACTTTTTTGATGATCAGATTATCTTAGTAAATAGTACGACTAAGATAAACAATTTTTCTGATTTAAAAGGAAAACATGTTGGCTCAATAAAAGGTTCAATTAGATTGGAGAATCTTTTAAAAATTCAGCCAGATGTTATAAGTTTAACATTTACTCAATATCCTCAATTGATTACAGCATTGTCGTTTAAAAATATTGATGCAGTAACTGCAGACTCTCTTTGGGCAAAAGAGCAGATTCAGAGCCATTATGGTAAGTTTAAAATTTTAAATGAAGTCATTTGTAATAATAAATATGCCATCGCTTTGACATCAGATAATATAAAGTTAAAAGAGAAAATCAATTTATTATTTGAAGAAATTTCAAATAATAATACATATGAAAATATCTACAAAAAATGGTTTAAAGCAAAATAATATTAATTATTAAAATGATTTTTAAAATTAATACAAAATGTGACCAAATCGTGACCAAAATGTGACCATCTTTTTAGTCCAATAAATTTTGGAAAATTAATGAAATGTTAATATAAGCTTAATTAATATTTAATTATGAATCTATACAATGGGAAAGAAATAGACCAATTTCTTTTGTTAGTGTAGTATTATTTATAAAAAGGAGGTTATTTTGGCAGAAGAGGTAAAGTTGTCAGAAGATACTATGATTGTATCAGAAACTGATGCGAAAGGTATTATTGTATATGCAAATGCAGATTTTTGTAAAATTGCTGGCTATTCAAAAGAAGAGTTAATTGGTAAGCCTCATAGTTTTGTAAGACATGTTGATATGCCTAAAGCTGCATTTGAAGATTTGTGGAAAACAATACAATCAGGAAATGTTTGGAAAGGTATAGTTAAAAATAAAACAAAAGATGGTGGATATTATTGGGTAAATGCAACTGCTTTTCCCTCCAAAAATAGCAAAGGTAATTTAAGATATGTTTCTGTTAGAGTTAAACCAACAGATAAAGAAATAGAAGATGCTATTAATTTGTATAAAACTCTGAGGTAGGGAGATTAATTATGTTTAGTGATAAAAAAAGTGAAAAAAAGATAGTAGAGATTCTTGAGAATATTGAGAATTTTCTTGATGGTAATATAAATGCTATACCTCAAGTTGATTATAAAGCCAAGGGGTTTAACTTAAAAATTTTAGAAAAATTATCATCGATAAGTAGAAAGTTATGTGTTAAAAATCAAGATGAACTTATGATTTATGGTGAGATAATGTTGATTGCAGAGAAATTATCTGATGGATATATAGAAGATAAGATTTATTATACAAATACTTCAAATAAAAAATTAAATTATATTGCAAAAACAATAAATGAGCTTGTTAATAAGCTAAGTTCTATTATGGGTTCAAATACTCATAAAATAGAAGATATTTTAGATAATTATGCACGTTTAGATTTTAGAGTAAAAATAGAAGGTGAAAATTCTAAATTAACAAATGCTTTAAATAATGTTACAGATTTAATATCTAATATTCTTTTTGAAAATAAAACTAATGGTTTAACACTAGATTATACTTCTGACCAGTTACTTGAATATGTAGAGAAATTAAATCATAGTTCAAATGAAACAGCATCTTCTTTGGAAGAGACGTCAGCATCAGTTGAAGAAATAACAGGTAATATTAGATCAAACACAGAAACAATCGCTAAAATGGCACAATTTTCTCAAAATGTTACAACATCTGTAAAAAAAGGAGAAGAGTTAGCTAATCAAACAACAATAGCTATGGATGATATAAATACTCAAGTAACATCAATTAATGAAGCAATAACAATAATTGATCAAATAGCCTTCCAAACAAATATTCTTTCACTAAATGCAGCAGTTGAAGCAGCAACTGCTGGAGAAGCTGGAAAAGGTTTTGCTGTTGTTGCACAAGAGGTGCGAAATCTGGCTTCAAGAAGTGCAGAAGCAGCAAAAGAGATAAAAAATATTGTTGAAAGTGCAACAGCAAAAGCAAATCATGGAAAAGCTATTGCTGATGATATGATTAAGGGATATAAACAATTAAATGAAGATGTTCAACATACCATAGAGTTTATTGGAAATATTGATACTGCATCAAAAGAGCAACTTTTTGGAATTGAGCAAATTAATGATGCCATAAATTCTATAGATAAGTTAACTCAAGAAAATGTAAATATTGCAGTACAAACCCATGAAGCTGCTACATTAACAGATAAAATTTCTAAACAAGTTGTTAAAAATGCTGATGAAAAAGAGTTTATTGGTAAAGAGCATGCAAAGATAAGAATTAGTTAGAATTAAGTTATTTTATATAACCTAATTCTAGTAATTTGTTATAGATTTTTGTTACTGTAGAACCAGCAGTACTTCCACCATGTCCTCCATGTTCAACTAAAATAGTTACTACATATTGTGGATCATCAAAAGGTCCATATGTGGTAAGCCAAGCATGTGATCTTTTTAAATATTCAAGTTCACTTTCCAAGGCTCTTTTTTTGATATTTTGATCAATACCAACAACTTGAGCAGTACCTGTTTTAGCAGCAATCTTTATTCTTTTATCGATGTCTCTTACGTGCCAATAAGCAGTTCCCTCTTTATGGTTTGCCACATCATACATACCTCTTTGAATTAGTTTTAAATTTTCTTCATCTATATCTATTTCTTTAGGCTCTTTATAGGCATCTTTGTAAAAATGCGGTGTTGGAAGTTTTTTAGTTGCCAAAAATGCTGTATATCTAGCTATTTGAATAGGAGTTACTAAAACAGAACCTTGTCCAATTGAAGAAATTAATGTTTCACCTGTAAACCATGGTCGATTGAATTTTCTTCTTTTCCAAGCTTCATCTGGATTTATACCAATAAATTCATACATTTGATCAATTCCAGTTTTTTCTCCAAGACCAAATTTTCGCATAGTTTCACTAATTTTATTTATACCAATTTTTTGGCTTGCTTTATAAAAAAAATCATCACAACTCTCTCTTATAGCCTTTCTAAAATCAACAATACCATGTCCATCTTCTTTCCAACATCTAAATTTTCTATTTGCAAATTCATAGGTTCCTGTACAATTAACTTTAAAGTTTCTACTTATTCCATTTTCCAAAAATGCTAAAGCTGCACCCATTTTCCAAACTGAACCTGGAGGATACATACCATTTGTAATTTTATTGGTAAATGGCTTATCTATATTATTTTGTAAATCATCCCACTCTTTATAAGAAATACCATTTACAAAAACATTATTATCAAACTCTGGGAAAGAAGCTGCAGCTAAGATTTCGCCATTTTTTACATTCATAACAATAACTGCTCCAGCTTTTTGGTCAAAAATATCATGAATATATTTTTCTAATTCAATATCAATAGAAATTTTTATATTGTTATTGATTTTTATTTCTTTTTCATTTAATACTTCAAGCTCTTTGTTTAGAGCATTTACCTTAACTTCTTTATATCCTAACTCACCTTGTAAAATATTATTGTAATACTTTTCTAAACCATTTTTTCCAATTATTCCATTGTATTTAGAAATAGGGTTTTTTTCTATATCTCTTTTTGACGCTTTTCCTACATATCCAAGTATATGTGCAGCAACATTTTTATATGGGTAATTTCTTTTTACTGCTGATTCAACTTTTAAATTATCTAAGGAGTTAAATATAGTGTATTTATCGAAAAACTTTTCATATGGAATATAATCTATGATTTGTACATAATCATGTTTATATGGTGAATCTAGCTTATTATATTTTTTTATTAATTTCTCTTTTTCAAACTCTGAAAAATGTAATATAATTGTTTTTACTAACTCTTCAAGTATATGTTTATTTTTATATGAACGTAAGTGAGGTTTTATACTTAAGGAAAAACCTAAATCATTTATTGCTAAGGCAACATCATTTCTATCTGTTATAATTCCTCTTGATGGTGCTTGATAAACTTTTTTTATATAGTTTTGTTTAGAAAGTTCTTCATAATATGTATTTGATTTTATACTAAGATAATAGAGTCTGTAAACCAAAAGTAAGCATACAACGCTTATAAAAATGAGGATTAAATTAAGTCGTCTTTTCATAGAAATAGTCCGTAAATCAAAAAGTCAATCACAATATTTAATACTATATGTCTTATTAAATTAAAATTTAAATCATTAGAAAAAACCCAAATTAAGATAACACCTATATAAAAGGTTAGTATATAAATATATTTATTTAGGTTATGCAAAGAGATAACTCTATTTAAATTGGGCAAAATAAAAGTATAAATAAACAGTGATAATAAAGTAAAAGTAAAAGGTAAAAAGCCACTATTGTATTCGATAAATAAAAATATTATTATCAAATAAACCATTGAATAGTAGTATTTATATTTTACAGATTTTAAAAAAGCTAAAAAAATAACACCAGCTAATAATATAGGGAAAAAATGCACAGATGAAATAATATTTACAAAGATTGTAAAAATTCCCAAAAAGAATATAAAATAAGGATTATGCAATAGTATATTTTTCATTAAATTTGTAGTCTTATTATGTTTTTGCAGATTATATTATAAATACTCTTATACTAGCATATCATTAGTTTTTATTTTGTTTTGATAAATCATAAATGAAAGCAAAAACTTGAGCAACTGCTTTGTACATATTGTTTGGAATTTGCTGATTTACATCCAATTTAGTTAAAAGTTCTACTAAATCTTCATCTTTTTTTATGGGAATATTATTCTCTTTTGCTATTTTGATAATATTTGAAGCAAGCTCACCACTTCCTTTAGCAACCATTTTGGGTGCATTATCTTCTTTTATATTATATTTTAATGCAGCTACTTTTAGTAGTTTTTTTTCATTCTCCATTTTAAACCTTAATATTTACACCAAAATCAAAATTATCATCTATTTTATAAATATTCTCTTTTGTATCTTCTTTTAAAGTATATATATTCAATCCAATTACACTTATGGCTGTTTTATTTAACTCTTGTCTTAATGCCGTAGCTTTTTGTCTTATTAATTGTTTTGTATCATCTTTTTCCACAAAAATAGAAACATCTAATTTATCATCTTCATATAAATATAGATGTAAATTTATTTTACCTAAATCTTTAAGCGTCAAATCAATCAAACAATAAAATTTCTCTTCATCAATTTTTTTAATATCTATGGAGCCATCTTCTAATAAATCCCATAAAAAAGGGATGTAAACATTATTTGATGAGTTTGCAATTGAATAAAGTTGATGATAATCAATTTGCGTCAAAAGTTTATCAACTTGTTTTAAAGTATCACTTGGATCGCTCTCTTTTGTAGTGATAGTTTTCATCTCTTCTTGAATTTGAGATTGATTATTTACTTGATTTTGGAATTGAACTTGTAATTTTGACAGTATGCTTTTAATATCTGTAAATAAATTTGAATCAGTTCTTATTATTTGAGTGTTTGTCTGCATCGTACCTTTAGAAGAGTCAAAGTTAAGATTTGTTTTTATTGGGGCATCTTTTGTATTCAATGAATCAAGGTTTTTTAATTGATTTAATATTTTATCTATTTGTTTTAGGGTTTCAGCTGTGTTAATATTCTCTTTTGGTACAGCCTGATTTTGTTGTTGTATTGGTATTTCTGTTTTTAAAAGCTCTGCTTTTATTTGAAGAAGTTGTGAAGTAGTTTGAGCCTCTATTTTTGGTTGATTACTTGGTGATGGTATTTCCATTTTTTGTAAAGTTTGAGTGTTACTTTGATTTGAAATTTGTGATTGAAACTGTGATTGGACTTTAGTTAAAAGAGTTTTGATTTCATTAAATAGTGAAGAATCAGCTTTGATTGTTTGTGTATTAGTACTATTTTGTTGAATAGGTGCTTGTTGAATTGGTTTTGTATCACTATTTATACTTGGTTTGATTACTTGTTCTTTTATAGTAGTAGGTTCTAAATTTTTGATTTGTGTTAAAAGTTTATCTATTTGTTTTAATGTTTCAGGGATATTGATATTTTCTTTACTTACATTTTGAATAATTTGTTGACTAATAGGTGATGGTATTTCAGTTTTTTGTAAAGTTTGAGTGTTGCTTTGATTTGAAATTTGTGATTGAAACTGTGATTGGACTTTAGTTAAAAGAGTTTTGATTTCATTAAATATTGGAGCATCACTTTTAATATTTTGTGTATTTGATGTTTGAGGAGTAGGTTTTATTTCATTTGTAGTATCGCTTCTAATTAATGTTTCTTTTATAGTTGGAGTCTCTAGGGTTTTAATTTGAGTTAAAAGTTTATCTATTTGTTTTAATGTATTTATTGTAGGATTGTTCTCTTTATTGGTTGTTTGATTTACTTGTACTGTATTATTTTGAGGAAGTTCTAGTTTTTTTGCTGATTGTGTTTGGTTTTTACCTTGATTATTAATCAAAGTTTCCAATTGAGCTTTTGTTTTTAGTAAAACTGCTTTCATATCATCCAATAAGCTATTTTCATTTTTACTATTTGGATTGGTAACTTGATTTAAAAGTTTTGATTCTAAAAATATACCACTTTTTTGGATTTGTCCTTCAACATTTTTGGCTGTAGCTTGATCAGGTGTGATTGAAAACTTTTGTAAAAATGTTTTTAATTCATCTGTGCTTTTATCATCTGGTAAAGATTTTATAAGTGATTGTAAGTTGGAAGTAAAAGAGCCCAAATCTTTATTTAAATTAGAATTTTTTAATAAATTAAGTACTGTTTCATTTGATTTTGAATTATCTTGAATATTGTTAAAAAGAGTTTTAAGTAAGGTAGAAACGTTTAAATCTTTATTTTGGCTAGTTAAAGTTTTAACGTCAGCTTCTTTTAAAACCTCTTTCAATACTTTATTTGTATTGTTTGCTACTAAAATGTTAAGTTGTGTATTTGTAGAGATTAACATAGTACAAAGTATAGCATAAAATTAAATCATAAATCTTTTTTGGTATAATAAAACAAAAATTGAAATAGAGGAAGACTATGCAAGATATAACAATTTGGCACAATCCTAGATGTTCAAAATCAAGAGATGCTTTAAGCTATCTAGAAGAGAAAAAACTAGATATCAAAATAATAAAATATTTAGATGCCAAGATAACAAAAGAAGATATTAAAGAGATTCTTTTAATGTTAGGAGTTGGTGCAAGAACACTTATGAGAACAAAAGAAGATATATATAAAGAATTAAACTTAGAAAATGAAAATGATGAAGAAAAATTAATTCAAGCAATGGTTGATAATCCAAAATTGATTGAAAGACCAGTTATAATAAAAGATGGAAGTGCAGTTATTGCAAGACCTTTAGAAAAAATAGACGAACTTTTTTAATGATACATGATAAGCAATTAAGAATTAGGTATATAAGAGTTTTAGAAAAGTTTTTTACAAGAACTGTATCTTTATTAAAACTAGAAGATTTTGATTTTATAATTTTTAAACAAAGAACACTAAAAAATTTTGAAGATACTAAAAGAGTAAAAAGTGTTGAATTAACTTCAGTTTATTTGACGAGTTTAAAAAAGTTTATTGATTTGACACTTTCATATTTAGAAAATCACTCTGATAATTTTGAAGAAGAGAGAAATAGACTTTTAAAAGAAGCAAATTTACTACAAAAAGAGAAAAATCAAAGTAATTATAAAAAAGATAAACACAAACATAAAAAATTTGATGATGGATATTAATGGAAGATGAAAACAAAAGTTTTAAACTTTCAGGAACTTTAAAAAAAGTATTATTTTGTAACAAAGATACTGGTTTTTGTATAGCAGTTTTAGATAATGACCAAAAAATTTGTGGAACATATTTTGATACAGATATTGAAAAAATTGTTGGTGAAAATATTATACTATCTGGAAATTGGGTAACACATAAAAAATATGGTATTCAATTTGCATTTGATACTTTAGAGTTAAAAGAACAAGAATTATATTTCTTTTTAACAAAAATAGTTAAAGGAATAGGGCGAAAAGTAGCTTTAGAACTTCTAGATAAGTATAATGAAGAAGAGTTAATTGAAGTTTTAAATAACAAACCAGAAGAACTTTTAAACTTTAAAGGTATAAGAGAGAAAAAGCTTTCAACCATAAAAGCATCCTGGCAAAAGTTTAAACACTTACGAGAATTGGGTTCTTTTTTATCAAAATTTGGAGTTACTTCAAATCTTATTACAAAAATTTATTCAGAGTTTGGTGAGGTTGAAAATTTAATTGATGTGATAAAAGAGAATCCATACGTACTGATTCGTATAAAAGGTATAGGATTTAAAAGAGCTGATGAAATAGCAAAAGCTTTAGGTATTGATGAAAAGTCAGATTTTAGAATAATGGCTTGTATGAATTATACTTTAAGAGAATATTGCGATAACAATGGAAACTCTTCTATAGATAAGTATCACCTTTTTAGATTATTGGATGAAGCATTAAGATTTCAAAATGAAGAGATGCTTTATGAAAATGCAATAGCCAAAATGGAGTTAGAAGAGGATATTTATAAAACAAAAGAGAATAGATATGCTCCTTCAATGTTATATTTTGCAGAAAAAAGAGTTTTAGAGTTTTTTAAAGCCAGAGAAAATGACATATATTTGAAAAAAATTGTTTCAAATATATCTGAGTATTTGGATAAAAAAGAGAAAACTTTAGGCTTTACTTTAAGTATAGAGCAAAGAAAAGCAGTGGAACTTATAAATGAAGGTCATAAAACACTATTTTTAATAGGTTATGCCGGAACAGGAAAATCGACATCAAGTAGGGCAATTCTTGAACTTCTTCAAGAAATAAATTCATATGATGATATTATCGCTATAGCTTTAAGTGGTATTGCATCACAAAGAATAGCAGATACTACAGGTTATAATAGTTCTACTATTCAATCACTTTTTGTAAAACACAAAGAGAATGAATATTTTCCATATAAAGTAATTTTACTTGATGAAGCTTCAATGGTAAATTCTGTTATGTTTTATCAAATAATATCAAAAATTGGTCAAGATACAGTTTTTATAATAGTAGGTGATGATGGGCAGTTGCCAGCTATTGGAGCAGGAAATATATTAAGTGATGCTATAAATTTTGAACTAGCTCCTATATGTAAACTTACAAAAATATATAGACAAAATGAGAATCAAGCAATAGCTGTAATTGCAAATGAAATAAGACAAGGTAATGTCCCTGATTATAATGGAAATTATGAGGATTTTAAATTTTTGGACGTATCTATTTCAAATTATTATGCTTCTAAAAACTCTTTAGCTCAAAGTGAGTTTTCAAATTTAAGAGGACAAAATTCTGAACAAATATTAAATATGATATTAAATATATCAAGTGCATATATCAAGGATTTTTATGCTTTAATTAAAGACAAAAATATATCAAAAGCACTTACTCTTTTTCAAATAATTACACCAATGAAAGGTGGGATGTTAGGTGTTGAAAACCTAAATAATCAGTTACAAAAAATATTTAATAGCTCTAGGGAAGAATCAAAAAAAACAAAAATTTATGAATATAAACTAAGTGATAAAGTAATTCATATCAAAAATGAAAACATGAGAGCTCAAACTATGCAAATGTATAGAACAGGTTCAAATGATTTTTTAGAAAGACGTGTATTTAATGGACAATTAGGGCTTATAATTAAACTTGATTTTGAAGAGAATAAATGTATAGTTTTATATCCAAATGATGATATGGTAGTTTTTTATGATTTCGATGATTTAGACTCTTTATTATCTTTAGCATATTGTTTAACCATACACAAAACACAAGGAATGGAGTATGATAATGCTCTTATTCCTATGAGCTTTTCTCACTATATTATGCACAATACAAAGTTATTATATACAGCAATTACAAGAGCTAAAAGTATGTGTTATATTGTTGGAGAAGAGGATGCTTTTAAGGGTGCTTGTAAAAGAATTGAAACAACAAAAAGAGAATCTGTAATAAATGACCTCTTAAGTTAGTACTTTAACGTTTCCAAAAGCTACTTTTGAGTAATATATCTAAAATTTTATTGAGGATTTTATTAGAATGATAACTTGGATGCAAAGACATAAAAAATGGTTAGTAATTACAATTTGGATAAGTACAATAGCATTTGTGGGTGCTGGTTTCGTTGGTTGGGGAAGTTATGACTATGGAAAGTCTTCAGGTGCAGTAGCAGTTGTAGGTGATAGAAAAATAAGTGTAGAAGAATACCAAAGAGAATATTCTTCACTATATGGTCAGTATGCTAGAGCATATGGAAATCAATTTAATCAAGAGATGGCTAAAAAAATTGGACTTCCAGAGGCAGCAGTTAATTTAGCAATTCAAAAAAATCTTATTTTATCTTATGCTGATGATTTAGGATTAACTGTAACTGATGAAGATATCGCAAAAGAATTAGTTAAAATGCCTGCTTTTATAAAAGATGGTAAATTTGATAAAGAGCTTTATATTAGAGTTTTAACTCAAAATGGAACAACAGCAGTTGCCTATGAAAAATCACTAAAAAGAGATTTACTTTTACAAAAAGTTGAATCATTATTTGATATTAATCCTTCTTCAAATGAAGTGAATAATTTATCAAAATTATTATTTGCACAAGATGATTTATCAATTCAAATATTAGATCCAAAATCAATAAAAATAGATTATGATGACACAATTTTAAGAGATTATTGGAATATCAATAAAATAAAATATATGTCAACAAATTCTTATGAATTGGCTATATCAAAATTGCCTTTTGTAACAGTTTCTCCTACAGAAGATGAACTTAAAGAACACTATTCTAAATTTAAAACTGATTATAAAAAAGAAGATGGAAAAATCAAAAGTTTTGAAGAAGCAAAAGATGATATGATAAAAGTATTAAGTATAAAAGCTACAAAAAAAGATGCTTTAAAAAAATATTTAGCACTTAAAAAAGATGAGATGAAATTTGATGCAACTACAGTTATTTTTGAAGATAAACTACCTTTTTCAGCTGAAAATATAAATGAAATTAAAACTGCAACTGTTGGTGATGTTTTAAAACCTTTTGAGGGAACAGATGGTTTTTCTATTGTAAAATTAATCAAAAAAATTGATCCAAAACCTTTAGCTTTTGCTATGGCAAAAGATATGGTAAAAGCTGATTATTTAGATATTAAAAGAAGTGAAAAAATAAATAATATAGCTAAAGAAGCAATGAAAGATTTTAAGGGTGAGCATTTAGGGTTTGTTAGTAGAACATCAATTGATAAAATAAAAGGTTTAAATCCAAATGAAGCATATGGTTTTTTAAATAAGCTTTTTATGTCTAAAGACAAAGAAGGAAGAATTGATTTAGGTGAAAAAGTAGTTCTTTACAAAATCAATTCAAGCAAACTTGGAACAGATACAACAACTCAAGAAAAATCTGTAAAAGATATATTATTAAGACTTCAAAAAGAAGAGTTAATGACTAGTTTAATAAAAAATCTTGAAAATAGATATGAAGTTACTTCATCATTAGATAATAAGGAGTAAAAATTGGGCAACACTCTTCTAGCAATAGATATTGGATCTACTGATGTTACAGCAATAATTGCTAAAAATGATTTAGATTTCAAAATTAATATCTTAGGTACTGGTATTGAAACAAGTGATGGAATTAATAAAGGGCTTATTACAAATATTGAGTTAGCCTCTAAATCTATACAAAATGCTGTACTAAAAGCAAGAAGAAGCACTTCTGAACCAATTGAATCAACTGTAGTTGCGATATCTGGTTCTTATACTAAAGGTATAAGAAGTATGGGAAGTGTAAATGTTCCAAATGGAATAATCACTGAACATGAGATAAATCAAGTTATGCAAATGGCTTTATATAATGCTACTATTGTTCCTGAATATGAAATAGTCCATGTTGTTCCAATCTTTTTTAAAGTGGATGATTCAGCAGATGTTGATAATCCTTTAAATATGAATGGAGCTAGACTAGAAGTTTCAGTTTATATTGTAACTGCAAAAAGAACAGCTCTTACAAACCTAAAATCTGCTTTTAAAGAATCAAATATAGAAATTACAAATTTTGTTTTAAATGGATATGCAACTGCAATTTCTGTTTTAGATGAACAGCAAAATAAGTTTGGAAGTTTAGTAATAAACATAGGAAGTACAACTACTGAGTTTGTTTGTTATAAAGGTGGTTCTTTACTATATACAGATTTTTTACCTGTAGGGTCAAACCATATTACAAATGACCTATCGGTTATGCTTCATACCCCTCATAATGCAGCAGAGCTAATAAAGATTAAATATGGTAGTTTACTTTCAAATAATAGTGATGATGACCATTTAACTATTAAAAAAATCAAAATTCCTAGAATTGGTGATGAACAAGTAACAGAAGAGATATCTTTAGTGGATATTCGAAATATTATTCATGCAAGAGTTGAAGAGATTTTAATCCTAATAAAACAAAAATTGAATAGAAGTGGAATAGCTGATAACTTAGATGCAGGTATAGTAATAACAGGTGGAATGAGTAGATTAAAAGGGATTAAAGAGTTGGCTACTTTAGTTTTTGAAAATCAACCAATAAAAATTGCAAATCCTAAAAATATCAAAAATGGATATATGAACTTTGATGATCCAACAATGTCAACAATAGTTGGACTTCTTTTTTATTCTTTAGATAAAAATAGAAATTTTGAACTAGATTCAAATAAAAAACTAAGAAGAAAAGTAATTAAACAAAATACTATTCAAAAAGAAGAATTTAAAGAAGTTCAAAGAAATACAAGACAAGTTGAACAAAAAACAAATATGGATATAAAACTTAAACCCGAAGATACTACACAATTACCTAAAATATCAAAGAGTGATAAAGGTAAAGGTATGGCTAGATTTTGGAATAAAGTTTCGGAGTGGTTTTAATGGATAATGGATTATTTAAAGTGGACGATATCACAGTTGAAATGCCAAATAAAACTTTGTCAGATAATGTAGCAAAAATCACTGTAGTTGGTGTTGGTGGTGGTGGTTGTAATATGGTCAACCATATGATTCAAGAGGGCACAAGAAGAATTGATTTAATTGCTGCAAATACAGACTTACAAGTTCTAAATATATCAAGAGCTCCTAAAAAAATACAATTAGGTGTAAAGCTTACAAAAGGTCTTGGTGCAGGAATGAAGCCAGAAGTGGGTAGAGATTCTGCTATTGAGAGTTATGAAGAGATAAAAAATACACTAAGTGGTGCAGATATTGTTTTTATTGCTGCTGGTCTTGGTGGAGGTACTGGTACAGGTGCTGCTGCTATTATTGCAAAAGCTGCAAAAGAAATAGGTGCTTTAACAGTTTCTGTAGTAACTAAACCTTTTACTTGGGAAGGTAAAAAAAGAGCAGGGTTGGCAAATCTTGGACTTGAAGAGATAAAAAAAGTAAGTGATTCAATAATTGTAGTACCAAATGATAGACTTCTTGATATTGTTGACAAAGATATTGGTATGAAAGATGCCTTTAAAATTATTGACAATATTTTATATCAAGCTGTAAATGGGATGAGTGAAGTTATTTTAAATCCTGGAAATAGTGATATTAATACTGACTTTGCAGATGTTAAAACAATTATGCAACATAAAGGTATGGCACTTATGGGAATAGGGCGAGCTAAAGGTGATGATGCTGCTATTCAAGCTTTAGATGCAGCTACAAACTCTCCTTTACTTGACAAAATGTCTTTAAATGGTGCAAAAGGTATTTTAATTCACTTTAATATCCACCCACAAATCTCAATGTTTGCAATTAATAATGTTATGGAAAAAATCCATGATACAATTGATTCAAATGCAGAGATTATTTTTGGAACAACATCTGATGATTCATTACAAAAAGATGAAGTTAAAATCACAATAGTAGCAACTGGTTTTGAGTCTAAGCCAGATACTAAAATGAATGAATCAGAGCCTGTAGAAACAGCTAAACAAACAATAGTAGTAGATAAGGAAAACTATTTAGATATTCCTCCATTGATGAGGGATTATGTAGTTCAATATCATTTATAAGAGTAGAATTTTATCTACTCTTCAAAAATGACTATATCATAAGAGCTTTTTTTAATTACTAAGGCTTTTGAAGATGGTACAACTCCAAATTTATCAATCTCTCTTAATTTAACTTTGTATTTTTCCACATTTTCTTCTAGATTTTTTATTTTTTCATTTAGTTGAAGTATTAAATCCACACCTGCGAGGTTTATTCCTAATTCTCTTGTAAGTCTAAGTACATATTTAATATGATCAATATCTTTTTGTGAGTATAAACGTATTTTCCCATTTGTTCTTGAAGGGGTAATTAACCCCTCTCTTTCATATTGTCTTAGTGTTTGAGGATGTATTTCAAGAATTTGAGCAACCACTGAAATCAAATAAACAGGTTCTGTGTATGAGTTTGTATCCATTATTTCCCCTTTTTAAATTGTTTCTGGTAATTTCTCTTTTAATAAATTAATTACATCTTCATCTAAATTTTCAACTTTAGGTAACACAATGTTAGCTTTTAAGTGTAAATCACCTTTTGTTCCAGTTTTTCTATTTAGTATTCCCAGCTCTTTTACCCTAAATCTTTGATTTTGTTTTGTATTTTCAGGCACTTTTAGAGTAATAGTTCTATGAATAGTTTTTATTTCTATTTTTCCTCCAAATAAAGCTGTTTTTAGTGGTAAATCAAAATATTTTATAAGTGTATCACCATCAAGATTGTATTCAGGACTTGGAGCAACATTTATTTTTATAATTAAATCACCTTTTTTCCCATTGTATGATTTACCTTTTCCTTTTGCTCTTATTTTTTGACCATCTCTAATACCTTCTGGTATTTTTATATCAAAAGAGTCATTATTGAAAGATACTTGTTGTTTACCTCCAAGAATAGAAATATCAAAAGGAATAGTAATTTGTGCGTTCATGTCTAAATCAGGCTCGTTAAATCCACCAAATCCACTTCCACCAAAACCTCTACTACCAAATCCACTTCCACCGAAGCCTCCAGCTCCACCAAACATCTGTCTTAAGATTTCATCTAAATCAACATTTCCACCTTGACCTCTAGCAAAGTCATGGAAATTTTGTCCACCAAACATAGAATCACCATACTGGTCATACTGTTGTTTTTTTTGTGGGTCAGATAAAACCTCATAAGCTGCATTTATCTCTTTAAATTTTTCTTCTGCATCTTTATCTTTATTTACATCAGGGTGATATTTTCTTGCCAATCTTCTATATGCTTTTTTTATTTCATCACTTGAGGCACTATCACTCACCTCTAATGTTTCGTATAAACTTTTTGCCATTAAAACTCCATATAACGTATAATATATACGCAATTATATCACAAACTTGAGTCATAGTCAATCAAGGTATTAAAAAAAGTAGCAAAAATTATAATTAATTGCTAAAAAAGTTTATATATACTAAAATCATTAAATGAATGACAATATATTTGAAAAAGATGAATGGACTCAAGAAGAGTACTTAAAATACAAAGAAAAGCTCCAAGAAGATGGTGTTAAAATTATATTTGTCGATACAATATTAAAACCAATCGATAATGTAGATTATATTACTTATAATCCTCATGAAATGTCCTTAATGCCAAAAGATAAAACTGTATTTTTATTTTATTGTGATACGGGAAAAACGACTAAAGAGAGACTAAGTTTTTATAGAAGTAAACTAGAAGGATTTAGGTGTATTAGTTTAAGAGGTGGTAGGGGATATTGGAGACCAAACTTTAGGTTATTAAAAAAGTAATGGAAAATATGAAAAATTATGAATATGTAGTAGTAGGTGCAGGGATTGCAGGATCTTGTGTAGCTCATTTTTTAAAAGATGATAATGTTTTATTAATCGATAGATTTAATGATGTTGCACAATTTGCATCAGGAGTAGCTGGTGGATTCTTATCTCCTTTATTGGGTAAACCAAATAAATTTAAAGATTTAGTTACCACTTCTTTAAAATTTGCTGTTGATTTTTATAAGAATCTTGATGAAAATTTGATTGTTCAAAAAGGTGTTTTAAGAGTTCCAATAGATGATGAAGATAAGATAAAATTTGAAGAATACAAAAAGCATTTTGATTTTGATTCGATAGAGTTAGAGGGTGGTTATTTTTTTAAAATTGGCTCACAAGTATTTTCTTATGATATGTGTAAAAAATTAACTTCTAATATAGATAAATTATTCAATTATGATGTAAAACATATATATAAAAAAGAAGATTTTTGGATTATTAATGATGAAATAAAGACAAAAAATCTTATTTTGACAACTGGTTCAGATATAAAACTTATAAAAGAAGAATATATCAATATAAGAGCAGTTTGGGGACAAAGAATCGATATTTCTACAACAACTTGTATAGACTTTAACTATCATAAAGAGTGTTCTATATCAACTTCACATGAAAAGTTAGAAGATGATTTATATAAAGTCTCAATTGGTGCCACACATCATAGGTTTGATGGAGTTTTAGAAAAAGAGTATAAAGCTTTTGAAAATCCTGATTTGGAGAATTTATCTAATATTGGTTATACAAATGAGTTATACAAAAAGGATACATTGGAACTTTTAGCTAAAGCCAATGATATTAGAACTTTAAATGATGTAAAAGTATTAAAAAAATATTTTGGTCCTAGGGCTAGTAGTTTTGATTATTTTCCTTTAGTTGGAAATATTATAGATTCAAAAAAAACATTAAATATGTTTCCATACTTAAAGAATGGAACATATGTGAAAAGTGATAGATTTATAAGATATGAGAATCTTTTTTTATTAAATGGAGTGGGTGGAAGAGGTTTTGTTTTATCTCCATATTTAGCAAAAAAATTGGTTGATTTTATAAAGAAAAAAGATACTTTAGATGATGAAATTGTTGTTGATAGATTATTTAAAAAATGGGTTAGAAGATTAAAGTGATAATCTTTATTAATATTTTATTTATATTAAAAAGTTAAACTCCTGCAATCTTATCAAAAGGAAAAAAATTGTTAAAAAATATTTTAAAGATTGTATTTTTAGGTCTAATTGGTTTTAGTTTACTTGTTTATTTTACAGCTGAAAAACCAAAAAATATAAGTGAAAAAGTAGTTCAAAATGGTATGTTAAGTTTAGAAAATCTACCTCAAAATATTGAGTTAGTAGGAAATAAAAATATTATTTCTTCAAGTGATGTATTTAAAAAAGGAATCAAAACTCTAGTAATAGTTGGAAATCATGATTCTTTATCTGTTGTAAAAGATTTAAAAACTTATTTTACACTTGATATGCCATATGTAATGGTTGCAAATATTTCAAATGCTCCTTGGTTTATTAAAAAATGGGCAATTCCAGGAAAATTAGAAGAATTAACAAAAAACTCTAATATACCTATGATTTATGATTATGATGGTTCTATGGTAAATTCTCTTAATCAATTTGATACTACAAAAACAGCTTATTTTGCATACTTGATTGATGAAAATGGAAATATTTCAAATATCTATAATGGAAATGTAAAAGAAAATGCAATGGATGGTTCAATGAGTGAAGAGGAAAAGAAAGCTTCTTTACAGCCTCTTATAGACTTACTAAAATAAAAAAGGGACTAATGTCCCTTTTTTAATAAAAATTACAAAAAAATTTCTCTTAAATATAAAACTAATTAAATCTTATTATTGTTTTTTAATTATATAGGGGTATCATTTTATACAACAATATTTTTAAAGGAATTAAAATGAAACACGAATTAATGAAACTACCTTACGAAATGGATGCTTTGCAACCTCTAATGTCTAAAGAAACTTTAGAATTCCACTATGGTAAACATCATCAAACATATGTAAATAATTTAAATAATTTAATAGCTGGAACAAAGTTTGAAGATTTATCTTTAGTTGAGATTGTAAAAGCTTCTGAAGGTGGTCTTTTTAATAATGCTGCTCAAGTTTACAACCATGACTTTTTCTGGAATAGTTTAACTCCAGGTGGATCTACTATTTCAAGTGAAGTAGAAGCTGCTTTAGTAGAAGCTTTTGGTTCTGTTGAAGAGTTTAAAACTCAATTTACAAACAAAGCTGTAACTCACTTTGGTTCAGGATGGGCTTGGTTAGTAAAAGATGCAAGTGGTAAATTATCAATTGTAAGTACATCAAACGCTGGAACTCCATTAACTGATGGTTTAACTCCAATTCTTACATGTGACGTGTGGGAACATGCTTATTATATTGATACTAGAAATGCAAGACCTGCTTATTTAGAAAACTTCTGGAAATTAGTTAACTGGGATTTTGTAGCTCAAAATCTTAAATAATAAAAGAGGAATTTTCCTCTTTTATTGATTTATCCATTCAAAGGCTTCTATTTCATTTTCGAAGTTTTTAACTTCACCTTGTATAAACCAAGATGCTATTTTAGAACCAACTTTTATCCATGTTTTACTATTTATTATGGCAATTTTTTCAAACTCATTTCCATGTTTAAGTCCAAGTTTCAAATCATCCCAAGCAGCTTCAAGTTCCCAGCCATCAAGTTCAGTACAATCCACAATAGCTCTAATCTTAGGATTTGTAATACCTTCAAGGGCTGAATCAATCATAGGAGTTATTGTTTCATAATCTTCATGGGTAAGTGTACCTACTGCTTTAATAGTGAGTAAAATACTACTATTGACTTTTTGTATGCCAACTGTGAGTTTGTGTTTTTGAGTTCTCATGATGTATTCCTTTTATAAAAGTTCTACTTTTATAAGTTTACTCCAATTTTTGAGAAATTTAAAGTATATTTTCTTTTGAAGACCTAATGGTCTTTTTATAATATATTAAATTAGTATTAAAGTTAAGTATTTATACTATCTTTTTTTGACTTATTCTTTTAGAGATACAAAATGTTTAAAATTGAAGTATTAATTCCATAGCGGGAGCTTAGGAGTGAGTAAAATTTCAAGTATGTTATTTCGTTGATAAAATTTGAGATATGTAGTTAATTAAAGAAATAGCTTTAAGACTATTTATTTTTGTTGGATAGTCAATACTTTCTCCATGAATAATTTGATGTCTATTAAATGTATTTGAATTATTATATTCTTTTCTTTGTTTTATGGAATGATTGATTGGAAAACTTTTTGTTAGCCCAATTGATATTGATTTTTCAAATTCATTATGTATTGATTCTTCAAGATAATCACTTGTCTGAGGTAGCTGAGAGCCTCTTTTTTTCATAAAATAGTATTTACCCAATTTTTCATAACATATACCATCTATTTGTGTTAATAAAACAGGAATTGATAATTCATATTTTCTTTCTCTATGTGCTTGAATAGCAGAAGAAATAATTTGGCTTCTATTTGGAAAATTTTTAATTATTGAATTTTCAATTTGATTTAAATTAGAATTATAATAGTCAATCAATTCTTTTTGAATATCTTTTATAAGAGGTTTATTATTTTTAATAGTGTTTTCAATTTTTTTTATATAGGATAAAGGCATTTCTTCATCTATGAACCATCCTTCTTCTCCCAAAATTATAATTGCATTTTTAAATATTTTTGAATAGTTTTGTAATCCTTTATTAATTTTACTTTGAAGATCAAATAAAGGCTTATATGTATTTCCAATTTTAGATATTGCATTATAATAAGGATTTACTTTAGATTGAAATTTATTTAAAGGCGAAAAAAACTTTTGTATCTTTTGCTGAAATTGACAAATTTGATTTATATGTTTATTCATTAAATTTAATACGTAGTTTTATTTAGAAGTAGCTACATTAAATTTTCCCACCGCACAAGAAACAAAACTCTTTGCTGTAGTAGTAGCTTTTTCAAAGCCACTAAGCTCATCTGTAACAAGTGGGTAGCCCAATCCTCTAAGTTTTACTTTTAAAGCCTCTTCTTGGCTCTCATCAATGTCTAAAGTGATTTTTCTTGGGTGAACATCTAAATCAACTTCTACTTTTCCAAAATCTTTTTCTAGTGATGTGATTAGTGTATTTGCACAACCACCACATTTTACGTTATTTACTTCATATGTTTTTTTCATAAGTTACTCCTTATTCAAAAAAATTGTTTTTATTTAGTGTATCAACTAATTCCTTAACTGAAGATATTGATTTTTTAAATAGTTTCTTTTGTTCAGTTGTTAGGTTTAGTTCTATGATTTTTTCGATACCTGAACTTCCAAGCATAATAGGAACACCTGAAACTATATCTTCATATCCATATTCACCTTCTAATAATACAGCACAAGGATATACTTCTTTTTTATCATTTAAAATTGCTTCTACCATAAGTGAAGTAGAGTGAGCAGGGGCATAGTATGCTGAACCTGTTTCAAGGTATTTTACTATTTGTGCTCCACCATTTTTTGTTTTTTCTACGATATCATTTATATCTTCTTCACTAAGTACAGCGTCAAGTGGAACACCAGCAACTGTTGAGAAGTTTGGTAGGGGAACCATATCATCTCCATGTCCACCCATAACAGAAGCATCGATTTGTCCTGCACCGTAACCTAATTTTTCTAAAATAAAGTGACTCATTCGGGCACTATCTAATATGCCTGCCATTCCTATAATTTGATTTTTTGGAAAATTTGAAACCTTTAATGCTGTATAAACCATTACATCTAAAGGATTTGATACCACAATTATAATTGCATTTGGAGCTTGTTCTTCAATATCTTTTATAACAATTTTCATAATTTTTGCATTTGTTAGAAGTAAATCATCTCTACTCATACCTGGTTTTCTTGGTAATCCTGCAGTTATAACAATAACATCACAATCTTTTAAGTCACTTGAATCTTTTGCAGCATATACAAATGTATCAGAGCTTGCAGCATTTGCAGCTTGTGAGATATCTAAAGCCATTGCTTTTACAATATTTTCTCTTATATCTTTTAAAACTATTTTTTCACAAATTCCTTTTGAAGCTAAAGTATAAGCAAGTGTTGAACCAACATTACCAACTCCTATAATTCCAACTTTTTTGTTTTTCATATTTTTCCTTTAAAATTTGTAAATAAAAAAAGGTAGGCTTTTACACCTACCTTTGAAAGAATAGCTATTAAAAGTTACCCAATAATTGCATTTAATGTAGCACTTGGTCTTAACGCTTTATTTGCTTTTTCTTCATTTGGTAAATAATAACCACCAATATCAGAAGCTTTTCCATGAGCTGCAACTAATTCAGCCATGATTTTATCTTCATTTTCAGTCATTGCTTTTGCAATTGGAGCAAACTCTGCAGCAAGCTCTGCATCAGCAGTTTGAGCTGCTAGTTCTTGTGCCCAATACATAGCAAGATAGAAATGACTTCCTCTATTATCAATTCCACCTAGTTTTCTTGAAGGTGATTTATCATTTAATAAAAAAGTTCCAGTTGCTTTATCTAAAGTATCAGCTAAAACTTGAGCTTTTTTATTATTTTGAGTGTTAGCAAGATGTTCAAAAGAAGCAGCTAATGCCATAAATTCACCTAATGAATCCCATCTTAAATAAGACTCTTCTTGGAATTGTTGTACGTGTTTAGGAGCAGATCCACCAGCACCAGTTTCAAATAATCCTCCACCTTTCATTAATGGTACAATTGATAGCATTTTAGCACTTGTTCCAAGTTCTAAAATTGGGAAAAGGTCAGTATTATAATCTCTTAAAACATTTCCTGTAACAGAAATAGTATCTTTCCCTTCTCTCATTCTTTTTAAAGAAACTTTTGTAGCTTCTAATGGAGCCATAATAGAAATATCTAATCCAGTAGTATCATGGTCTGGTAAGTATTTTTTAACTTTTTTAATCATTTCAGCATCATGACCTCTGTTTTCATCTAACCAGAAAATTGCTGGAGTATTTGAAAGACGCGCTCTTGAAACTGCTAATTTAATCCAATCTTGGATTGGAGCATCTTTGGCTTGGCACATTCTGAAAATATCACCTTTTTCTACATCAAATGAGAATACTGTATTTCCAGCTTTATCAGTAACAACAATTTTACCATCACCAGCAGCTTGGAAAGTTTTGTCATGTGAACCATACTCTTCAGCTTTTTGTGCCATAAGTCCAACATTTGGAACAGTACCAATTGTAGTAACATCAAGTTTACCATTTTCTTTACAATCTTCAATTACTGCTTTAAATGCTTGTGCATAACATCTATCTGGAATCATAGCAATAGTGTCTTCTTCTTTATCATCAGCATTCCACATTTTACCACCACCTTTAAGCATAGCTGGCATAGAAGCATCAATAATAACATCAGATGGTACATGTAAGTTTGTAATTCCTTTTGCAGAGTTTACCATTGCAAGTCTTGGTTGAGAAGCATAAACAGCAGTAATATCAGCTTCTATTTCAGCTTTTTTAGCAGCATCAACATTTTCTAATTTAGAGTATAAATCACCTAAACCATTGTTAAAATTTACACCTAATTCATCAAATAGTGCTCCATGTTTAGCAATTAAATCTTTAAAATATACCTTAACTGCAAACCCAAACATGATTGGATCAGAAACTTTCATCATCGTAGCTTTTAAGTGTAAAGATAATAATACATCTTTCTCTTTAGCTTCAGCAATTGTTTTTGCATAAAATTCTTGTAATGCTTTTGCACTCATAACTGTTGCATCAACAATTTCGCCTTCAAGTATAGGTAATGAAGCTTTTAATACTGTTTCTGAACCATCTTTTGCTATAAATGTAGTTTTTAAATCATCTGCTGCATCAAATGTTTTAGAAACTTCAGAACCATAGAAATCTCCACTATCCATATGTGCAACTTCAGTTTTTGAATCTTTTGTCCATTCACCCATTCTATGAGGGTTGTTTTTTGCATAATTTTTAACAGCACTTGGAGCTCTTCTATCAGAGTTTCCTTCTCTTAATACAGGGTTAACTGCTGATCCTAAGATTTTAGAATATCTAGCTGTGATTTCTTCTGATTCATCATAATTAGGTACCTTGTAACCTTTTGATTGTAATTCAGCAATTGCAGCTTTTAATTGAGGAATAGATGCAGAAATATTTGGTAATTTTACAATATTTGCATCTGGGTCTTGAGTTAATTCACCAAGTTCAGCTAAATGATCACCAATTTTTTGGTCTTCTGTTAGGTTCTCCGGAAAGTTAGCTAAAATTCTTCCAGCTAATGAGATATCTTTTGTAACCATTTCTATACCAGAACTTTTTGTAAAAGCCTTGATAATTGGTAGAAATGAATAAGTAGCTAAAGCAGGAGCTTCATCAACTTTTGTGTAAATGATTTTTGACATTTTTGTTCCTTGGTTAGTTAGTTAAAGTTTTCGTGTAGGTCATATTATCATTATTTTAATCATAATATTTCAAATAACTATCAATAAAGAAACAGTTTAATTTTCTTGTTTCAATACTTCACAATTAATTAATAGTCTTCCAAAGAGTTTTTACATCTGTGGTAGTTTTTGAATCACTTTTTTTGGGAAATATTTTTGTCTCTTTTTGAGGAGTTTTTATATTTTTTAATCGATTTATATTATTAATATGTTCTTTGTAATCCTTCGTAAAGCTGTGTTTACCAGTTGATTTATCCCTAAAAAAATATAGGTATTCAGTTTTGGCTGGAAAAATTGCTGCTTTAATAGCATCTAAACTTACTGCACAAATTGGATCTTTTGGAAGTTCTGCATACTTGTAGGTATTATATGAAGAGATATCATCTCTAATCATTTTAGGTGTTACTTTTGTGTGTGAATAAATTCCATAATTTAGTGTACCATCCATTTGTAAAGGCATTCTTTTTTTAAGTCTATTTTGAATTACACTAGAAACTATTGGCATTTCATCTATGTCTGCTGCTTCCTTTTGAACTATAGAGGCTATTGTTAGATATTTATACCAACTATTTTTTATGTAGTGTCCAAAAATTTTATTTGAAAACTCTTCATATTTTTTGTTTGTATATGATATCAAATAAAAAACCAAGTGATCTTCATCCATCCCAATTGGAAGATTATATGTTTCTGCTAATATATTACCATCAAGTTTATATGAGTAGTTATCATAAGCCTTTTGAAGTTTTATAAACGATAGATGAAATTTCTCAGAAATTTCTTTTAAAAAGAAATAGGCTGTTTCACCAGGGATTAAAGTAATAGTTTTAAGTGCTGCTTTTGAAGTAAGTAGTTTATTTATAAAATCAGCTTTTGTCATTTTTGTTGTTTTTAAATCAATCCAACCACTTTGAGGATAACCTTTTGCTTTGATAATTACTTTATCAATTATATTTAACTCATAGCCTGATTTATTTAGGTATGTTATAATATAATTTGTACTCCCTTTAGGTATAAAAATTACTTTTGATGATGACAAAGGGATAGTTATATAAAAAAGTATAATGATACTTAATACTAGGATTATTTCTATAATGTTACTAAAAAAAATTATTGCGTTTATTTTGTTCTTTTTATCACTATTATCATTTTTAGTTTTTTTCTTAATTAATGGTATCAAATTGGATTCGTTCTCTTTTGGTGATTTTTCAGTTTCGAAATTCTATTTAAAAATTGATAAAAAGCTTATTTTACAAATAGATGAATTAGTTATAAAAGATAAAAAAACTAAAGTACAAAGCTCCTTTGAAGATATAAAATCAATTTTAAATAAAACACCTATGGTTTTAAGTATGTTTGAACGTATTGATATTGAGACAATAAAAATTGCTGATAATATTTTTAAAATCCGACTAGATAATGACTTTATATATTTAGATAATAAGTTTATCAATGTTGCATCACAATACTCAAAAACAGGTGATTTATTAAATTTAGATGTCTATTCAATTTATTTAAAAGATATAAATTTACTTTTATTGGGAAAAATAAAATTAGATTTTGATAATAATATTTTGGTTTTTTTAGGGAAATATCTATATAAAGATTTGGTCTCTGGTGACTTAAATATTCAATCAAATAAAAAAGAGCTTGATTTTTTTATAAACTCTGGTGAAATGGCTAATATAAAGTTTTTGAAAAACTATTTTAGAACAGACAAAATTGCAGAATCTTGGATGTATGATAATGTTGAAGGGAAATATTATTTAGATTATTTATATGGGAAAGTAAATTTAAATACTTTGACACCTATTTTAAAAAGTATTAAAGGGTATGCAAGGGTTACTGATGCAAAGGTTAAATTTCATAATGATGTTGATGTGGTTAAAACTCCATTAATTAATGTGTCATATGAAAATGATAATCTCTTAATAAACTTAGAAAAACCAACATTTAAAGGTATAAGTGTTGATGGTAGTTTTGTTGATATAAAAGATATGACAAGTTTAAAATATGGTCATGTTGACGTTACACTAAAAGCTACGCATATGCTTGATGATAATGTTTTAGGTATTTTAAAAGCATTTAAGATAAATCTTCCTATAAAACAAATATCTGGTACAACAGATGCAAATGTACATCTATACATACCTTACGATGCACCAATGAAGACATTTGGTGTATTTGAATCAAAAGATTCAACCTTTAAGATAAATGATTTTGAATTTTATTCAAAAGAGGGAAGTGTTGATTTAATAAATACTGATGTAATTATTAAAAATACTGATTTTGTACATAAAGATATGATAAATGCCAAGGTTAATCTTAAAATTGATATTAAAACTTTAGATTCAAAGGGTGATGCTTTATTTAATCAGTTTTTAATAAAAAGTGATAATCAGGAAATAGTAAAAATAGAAAATAGAAAAGTTGATTTTGGAATAAATTTTACTGAAAATACAAAGTTTACAATTGATGATCTTGGAACACAAATTTTATTTCAAAAAGATAGTACAGATATCAAAATAAAGGATATCGAAAAACTTTATCCATATTCAAAACTTTTAAAAGATATAAACGTTAAAAAAGGTAATTTAGATATTAAATTAGAAGATGAAAATATTATAAGCTTTTTAGCAAATTTATATGAACTTGATTTACCTTTAAAAAAAGATGACAAGAAGATTGATAGTTTAAAACTTTTAGGACTAATAGATACTAATTCTACTTCCATAAATACAGAATCAAATGACCTAAAAATCAATATCATAAAAGATAAAGTAAATATTGTTTTAAACTCTTATGATGTAGATTTAAGGGATGATGAGAAAAAAAATAATTTAACACAAGATTTAAGTATAAGATTAATTAATTCTAACATTTTATTAAAAGATAATAGTTTTTATTCTATTGATTCAAATATTGATGTTATAAAAGATGATGTCTTTTTTGATGCTACTTTTGGAAAGTTGGATATTCCAATAAAAGACAATGATAAAAAACTTGATACTTTAAATATAGAAGGTTATTCTAAAAAAGATGTAGTAAAAGTTGTTTCAAAAGATAATAAACTAGATTTAACAGTAAAAAATAATGATGAAATGAATCTAAAATTAAATGGTTTGGATTTGATATATGATTTAAATAGTGATGAAAAAAATAGATTTAAAAAAGTAGAAATTGATGCAAAGAATTCAAATATATTAGTTAATGATAAATATAAGGTATTGGCGGATAAATATATTATTCTTTACAGTGATAAAAAAACTGTTTTTAATTTGGATTATTTAGGTGGAAAAATAAAATTTATTGAAGATTTAGATAAAAATATAAATTTAAGTGTAAAAAATATTAATGATGGTTTTGTAAATACATTTTTTGATAAAGAGCTTATAAAAGGTGGAACTTTTTCCCTAGAAGCTAGTGGGAAAGATACTATTATTAGTGGTAAAATGCTTTTTGATAAAAATAGACTACTAAATTTAAATGTGTTAAACAATATTATAACTTTAGTAAATACAACTCCAGCACTAATTAATCCATTTCTAGCTATTCCTGCTGTTTTTGGGATGGTTACAAATGGAGGATTTAATTTAAATGGTTATGCTGTAAATGAGGGATATATTGATTTTACTTATGATTTTGAAAATAGAATTCTAAATTTAGTAAAGATTCATACAATTGGAAATTCTGTTGATTTTGATGGCTATGCAACTATAAATTTAAAAGACTCACTCATCAATGGTAGTGTTGATTTAATTTTTATGAAAGATTATACAAAAATTGTTAATTATATACCAGGTGTTAGTTATTTGTTTTTAGGTGATGACAAAAGAGTATCAACTAAAGTTGATATTACTGGAGATTTAAATGATCCAAAAATAGAGACAAATCTTGCAAAAGATTCTATAAGTGCACCTGTTAATTTCTTTAAGAGAATTATAACTTCCCCTTTAAAACTATTTGAATAGTTTTAAAGGTTTACTCATTTCTAAGTACATCAATTACATCAATTTTAGTTGCTTTAGAAGCAGGGTAGTAAGAAGATAAAATTACAATCAAAGCAGAACCTATTAGTATAGATATGAAATCAATCATATCAAGTTCAAGTGGAAGTTTACTTGTCCCATAAACATCTGCAGGTAAAGAGATAATATTAAAATTATCAAGAATAAAAATACCAGAAAATCCTAAAAATACTCCCACTAATATACCAGAAAATCCTATCACAATTCCAAGTTTTAAAAATATCTTTTTAACTTCTTTTGAAGTTGCACCCATTGATAAAAGTAGGGCAATTTCTTTTCTTCTACTCATAACTGTCATCAGAAGTGAGGAGATTATATTTAAAGATGCTACAAGTATTATAAGCATAAGTACTACAAATAGAGCTTTTTTTTCAAGTGCCATTGCAGCAAAAAAGTTTCCATTTTGTTGCCACCATCCAATCACTCCTACACCAGGATAATCTCGAAGTTCATTTTGAATTAAATTGATGTCATTGAAAGCATCATTTGAGTAAATATGAATTCCATCATAATAATCATCATTTTTTCTTAATATTGTTCTTAAAGCCTCAACTGAAGTGTACATATATGAGTTATCATAAGCATTAAGACCTGATCGAAAAGAGTTTTTATAATTAAATCTTTTCATTTTTGGCATCATTGAAAAACCACTTGGATTTAGTGCTGTAAAATACATAGTTACTTTACTACTTTCATACAAGTATAGTTTATCAGATATCCCTAAACCAGTGATAATGTCGTATTTACTTAGAGTTAAATTTTTGATGGCTTCTTTATATATTGAGTTAATTTGAGCTTCTCTTTTAAAATCTACTCCAAAGATAAGGCCACCAGACATTTTATCATCATGTTGAATAATTGATTGAGAGGAAATATATGGAGAAAATTTAAGATTTGGAAACTTTTTTTCAAGTCTTTCCAAGAGTTCATTATTTATACCATTTTCAAATTTTGAGTAAATAGAAAGGGGATAATTCATAGTAAAAAGTTTGTTTTCAAACTCTTTAGCAGTTCCATTCATAATTGCCATAGTGATTATAAGCACCATTACACCAACTGCTACCCCAACAAATGCTAAGATTGCACTTATTGAGATAAATGGATTTTTTTTGTCAAATTTTAGATATTTTTTTACAATGAAGTTAATAAGTTGATTATTCAAGTTATTTACCTGCTGCTAATCCTCTTTTAGGACCACTAACTCCACAACATTGTTTATATTTTTTACCACTACCACAAGGGCAAGGGTCATTTCTTGCTATTCTTTTTTCTGCTTTTGCTTCGTTTTCAAAATTTGTAGAGATATTTTCAGCTGCTTCTGCCATTTTTGCTCTCATTGCTTCAATAGCCTCTTTTTCTTTCTCTTCTTCTTGTGAATCTCTTAGTTGAACTGTAAATAATACTTTAATTATCTCATTTTTAATATTTGCTATAAGTTCTAAGAACATGTTATATGATTCTTTTTTATACTCAACTAATGGGTCTTTTTGGTTATAACCTCTAAGACCAATTCCAGTTTTTAATGTATCCATTGAGTATAAGTGTTCTCTCCAAGCGTTATCAAGGATTTGTAAGTAAAGAATTCTCTCTATCTCTGCTTTTTGTTCAGGTGCAGCTATACTCATTTTATGTTCATATACTTCTTTTATAATAGTAAGTAGTTTTTCTTCTAGTTCTTCATAAGATTCTGATTTGATATTTTCTAATGATAACTCTAAATTTAGTTCTTCTTTTACTTTATTGATTATAAAATCATAATCAAAATCTTCTGCAGGCATACCATTGATAATATTTGCATTTAAAAGTAAATTTGCAATATATTCAGCTCTATTTTCGTCAAGTTTTTCAGTTATTTTAAAGTTAGGGTTCAATAAATCATTTCTAAAGCTATAGATTACTTTTCTTTGTTTATTTGCAACATCATCATACTCTAAAAGATGTTTTCTACTTTCAAAGTGCATTGATTCTACTTTTTTCTGAGCGTTTTCAACAGCACGTGTAACCATTTTTGATTCGATATGCTCACCTTCTTCTATTCCAAGTCTTTCCATGATACCTTTTATTTTATCACTTCCAAAGATTCTTAATAAATTATCTTCTAATGATAAATAAAATTGAGACTCACCCACATCACCTTGTCTTCCAGCTCTTCCTCTTAACTGATTGTCAATTCTTCTACTTTCATGTCGTTCAGTTCCTATAATTGCTAATCCACCAAGGTCAAGTATCTCTTGAGTTAATTTAATATCAACTCCCCGTCCAGCCATATTTGTTGCAATTGTAACTGCACCTTTTTGACCAGCATCAGCGATAATTTTTCCCTCTTTTTCATGTTGTTTTGCATTTAAAACAGTGTGAGGGATTTTTTTCTGTTTAAGGATTTCATGTAGTTTTTCTGATTTTTCAATAGAAGCAGTACCTACAAGTACTGGTTGACCTTTTTTATGAAGTTCTTGGATTTTATCGCAAACTGCATTGAATTTTTCCCTTTCACTTTTGTAAATTAGGTCATTTTTATCAATTCTTTGTACAGGTACATTTGTTGGTATTGATACAACATCTAAGTTATAAATTTCTGCAAACTCAGTTGCTTCTGTTTGCGCAGTTCCAGTCATACCAGCTAATTTTTCATACATTCTAAAATAATTTTGGAATGTAATATCTGCTAATGTTTGTGATTCATCTTGAATAGAAACATTCTCTTTAGCTTCAAGGGCTTGGTGTAAACCTTCGCTAAATCTTCTACCTTCACTTAATCTTCCTGTAAATTCATCTACAATTATTACTTCATTGTCTTTTACAACATAATCAACATCTTTTTCAAATACATAGTGAGCTTTAAGTGCTTGGTCTAGAGTATGCGAAAGTGTTGCATTTTCAAGTAAATAAAGGTTTTCAACACCAAATAATTCTTCGGCTCTTTTTACACCTTGTTCTGTTAGAAGAACTGATTTGCTTTTTTCATCAACAATAAAATCACCAGTTGTAATAGTTTTTTCATCGGCTCTTTTTGGTTCTATTTTTTCACCACGCTCAAGTTTTTGTGCTATTTCATTTGCTTTTACATAATCTGAGCTTTTTCTATTTGAAGGACCTGAAATAATAAGTGGAGTTCTCGCTTCATCGATTAAAATAGAATCTACTTCATCTACAATTACAAAGTAATGTTCTCTTTGAACACACTCATTTAAATCATAGTTCATGTTATCTCTTAGATAATCAAATCCAAACTCATTATTAGTACCATATGTTATATCACAAGCATATTGTGCTTTTCTCTCTTCTTCATCTTTAATACCACCTAAAATAGCACCAACACTAAAACCTAAGAAGTTATATAATGGAGCTAATTCAGAAGCATCTCTACTTGCAAGATAGTCATTTACAGTTACAACATGAACACCTTTACCTGTCATAGCATTAAGTACAACAGGTAGTGAGGCAACCAAGGTCTTACCTTCACCTGTTTTCATTTCTGCTATTCTTCCATCATTTAAAACCATTCCTCCGATTAATTGGACATCATAATGTCTCATATTTAGAGTTCTTTTACTAGCTTCTCTAGTTATTGCAAATACATCATTTAAAATATCATTTAATTTTACAGATTCATTTTTAACATCATTTTTTAAAGCTTCAAATACAGCTTTAAGTTCATCATCACTCATCGATTCGTATTTTGATTCAAGTAAAGTTATTGCTTCTGCTCTTTTTTTATATCTTTTTACTTCTTTATCATTTCTAGTACCAAAAATTTTTGAAAAAATATTTAACATAAAATATAGTCCTTTTCCGTTATAATCCGATGATTATATAAAAAAGAAGGTTAAATTATGTTTTATAAATTGGTTTTTATTGTAATGTTTGTTTTATCTTTATCTTCACAAGCCTCAATTTTAAATGATATTAAATCATTTGACGCAAATTTTGAACAAAAAATTATCAATCCTTCTCAAAAAGAGATTTTGTATAAAGGACATTTAGTATTAAAAGAGCCTTATTATATTTTATGGCAGTATAAAGAGCCAATTATAAAAAATGTATATATCATAAACAATTTTGCAGTTATTGATGAGCCTGAATTAGAACAAGCTATATTAACTGAACTACAACATGAGATTGATATTATTAGTCTAATAAAAAATGCTAAAGAAGTATCGAAAAATAAGTATGTGGCAAATATTTATGATGTAGAATATAACCTTTTTACAAAGGATAATTTTATCCAAAAAATTGAGTATAAAGATGCTTTAGAAAATAGTGTTGTAATTACTTTTTCAGATATTAAACAAAATATTGAAGTGGATGAAGAGATATTTAAGTTTTTGCCACCTGAAGAGTATGACATAATAAGAAAGTAATTATTTTTTAGCTAGAATTTCATCATTAAAGGTACAACAGACAATAGCTTGATGAATTTCAAGAGGAAAGTCCGGGCTGCAGTGGAGCAGGGTTCCATCTAAAGGATGGCTAGGGAAACCTAAGGGATAGTGCAACAGAAAGTAAACTGCCATTTATGGTAAAGGTGAAACGGTGAGGTAAGAGCTCACCAGTGTTTTGAGTAATCATAACAGCTTTGTAAACCCAACTCGCAGCAAGAAGAGACGGTATTTAGCTTCACATTTTTTCTCTTCGCAAGATTGTTTAAGTAATTTAACAACTAGATAAATTATTGTCAAATACAAAACGCGGCTTACAGTTGTGCCTTTATTGCTTCATTTCTTCACAAATATCTAATTTCATACCCTCATGATAATTACAGTTTTTACCACATTTATAAGTACCATTAGTATCTAAACCTTTTTCTTTTAAAACGCCTAAAGAGACTTCTCTACATATTTCCAAAGTTGGAAATTTAGCTGGTGAAATAAGGCTTCTTTTTGTATTGGCTTTATCTGGATAGATATATGATGTCCACTCTTCTTTAGTCTCCCCACCAAAGAAACAGCCTGTAAATAGCACTAGAGTAATAGCTACTAGAAAAATATTTTTTATCATTAGTTAGTCTTTCAATTTTTCTTTGGATTTTAATATAATCAATCTAAAATCCTCTTTAGTGTAGCTTTCATAACATCAAAATCTTTTAAAAACTCTTTTAATCTTAGGTTTTCTAAGTACATATTTATAGCTTTTAGAAGTTGTTCTGAAACTTTTCCTAAAGAAGCTGCTTTATTTATTGTGTCTGGCTTATATCCAATCTCTTTTGCTAAAGCTTTATAAGTTATATTTAAATCTTTACACACATGTTTTACAATATTTGGATTTAATTGTTCGTATAGGTGTTTATATGTAATATCAAATAAAGTACAAACTTCAATAATTACATTTTTTTTTGCAATTAAATTTACCCTATGGTCAAAATTAATTGAGCTTGGGTTAAACATATCAAATTTTTCTTCTTTTAAAGATATAAAAAGTTCTTCCCCATCACAACCAATAATATCATCAAAGGTTTTAGCTAAGTCAAACTCTTGTCTATTTTGAAACTCTTCTATAAACATTAAAGAATTAACTTTATTTGCTTTTGTTTTTGAGTCTTTTAGTTCCTCATATGTAATATCAAAAATTGGATGTTCAAAATCAGGATGAATTGAATTTTTTGGCATCGAACCATCATTGACTAAAACATGTAAATTTGTAGATGAATCTCTGTTGTTAGAAAATACACTATATAAATCTGCTGTAGTCATCATGTAGTTAGAAAGGAACTCATCAACTACCTCTTCAATTTCATGAATTGATTTATATTCACACTCTAAATCCCTTACATAATATGGTACTTTTTGAAAAAGTTTTCCTACTTGAATCATATATTAGCCTTTTTTAGAACTTTGTTTAAAAGTTGTATTATATACAATAAATACTTTAAAATATATTTACTATATAATGATGAAATGACAAAATATATAAATTTTATCTTACTTTAAGAAAGCTTAAAAAGTATTGTTTTACAATTTTTCCACAATATTTATGGTATGATAAATTAAAAATTTAAAGAGAAAAGAATATGAAAAAATTACTAAGTTTGATTTTAATTTTAATTTTTTTAACACCACTTTTTGCTGTAGATTTTTCTGAAATGTCTACCCAAGAGTTAATAGAAATAATAGGTTTTGTTAAAAAAGAAAATAAAGCAAAATTTGAAAAAGAGTTAAAATCAAGAGTCTCAACAATGAATGAAAAAGAGAAAAAACAATATAAAATAAATATGCAAAAATCAAAAGAAAAAAGATAAATATGAGAAGAAGAATTTTACTTTTAGAAGATGATATTACATTAAATGAAACTATAGTTGAATATTTACAAGAGAGTAATTTTGATGTTTTATCTTTTTATGATGGAGAAGATGCCTATGAAAAAATTTATGAAGAAAAGTTTGATTTACTTTTATTAGATGTAAATGTACCTTCTTTAAATGGCTTTGAACTTTTGAAAAATCTAAGAATTGATAATATTAATACTCCTGTTATATTTATTACTTCATTAAATTCAATGGATTCTTTTGAGAAAGGATTTAATCTTGGATGTGACGATTATATTAGAAAGCCTTTTGAATTAAAAGAGTTACTTATTAGAATAGAATCTATACTTAAAAGGGGATATTTTCATAATAAAGATACAAAAGTAAATATTATTGATAATATATATTTTGATGCTAGTTCTAATTTACTTTTTAAAGATGATGAGCAAGTAAAATTAAACAACAAAGAAACAAAACTTTTAAAACTATTTTTGCAAAATAAAGAACAAATGTTATCCCATGAGATAATCTATGAAAATGTTTGGGATTATGGTGAAGAAAGTAGTGATGATTCTTTGAGAACATATATAAAAAATTTGAGAAAAATTTTAGGGAAAGAGAGAATTATAAGTGTTAAAAAGCTTGGATATAGATTTACCACAGAGTGAAAAAAAGACTCTTTGGGGCTTTTTAACACTGTATAGTGTACTTTGTATTGTAATTTTATTATTTATATCATTTTTATATTACAATTTTAAAAAAGATTTAATGCTTCAAAATAAAAGAATAACTTTACAAGAGTATTCAAATGATTTGATTGCAAGATTAAAAGATCTGCATATAAATTTTGATAAATATAAGTTTTATCCAAGGGATGAGAGATTTAATTCCGCAATTTATGATAGTGATAGAAATCTTATATTTTCAACTCTTACATCTGCAAAAGTAAAATTAGATGAGATAACATATACTACAAATAATCATATACATTACATAAAAGAACCCGAATCTTATTATTTGGGTGCAAAATATGTACTTCTTGAAATACCAGAGGATAAACTTTGGTTAAGTGAAGTTAAAAATAAGATTACGATATTTTTGATTGCTGGATTTTCATTTATGTTTATTTTAGGTTACTTTTTATTGAAACTATTTTTAAAGCCAATGCGTGATTCTTTACATCTTTTGGATAGATTTATAAAAGATACTACCCATGAGTTAAATACACCAATAAGTGCAATTATTACAAATATAGAGATGATAGAAATAGACAAATTGGAAGATGAAAAATTACAAAAAAAATTAAAAAGAATCGACACTGGGGCTAAAACTGTCTCAAATATATATCAAGATTTGACTTATTTGGCTTTAAATAACAAAATTATTTCTCAAAATGAAGATTTAGATTTATCAAAAATTGTTTTAAATAGAATAGATTATTTTAAAACTTTGGCTGATGTTAAAAAAATATCTTTTGTAAAAAATATAGATTCAGGTGTAAGAATCTTTTGTGATGAAAAAAAGATAGGTAAGGTTATTGATAATCTTCTTTCAAATGCAATAAAGTACAATAAAATAGAAGGAAGCATAGAAGTTACACTTCAAAATAATAAATTAATTATTAAAGATAGTGGAAAAGGAATATCTAAAGATAAAATTCCATCTATGTTTGAAAGATATGCTAGATTTGATAAAAGTGTTGGTGGTTTTGGAATAGGGCTAAATATAGTTTATATGATTACAAAAGAGTATAATATAGATATTAAAATCAACTCACAACTTGGTATCGGTACTCAAATGGAGTTAACATGGTAAGAAAAATTTTTATATTGGCATTTATTTTTATCTCTTTTTCATTTGCAAGTGTTTATGAAAACAATTGTATTTCATGTCATAAAAATCTTCCTGTATCTATTGATAAATATTTTTATAGGTATTTATTAAAATATAGTTCTAAAACTTCTGTAAATAAAGCTATGCTTGAATATCTTAAAAATCCAACAAAAGATACAACTATTATGCCAGAAGCTTTTATAAGTAGATTTGGTGTAAAACAACCTACATCTTTAAGTGATGAAGAGTTACAAAAAGCTTTAGATGAATATTGGGAAATATATAAAGTCTTTGGAAAGCTAAAATAATTTTTTAAATTCACAATCCTTCCACTTTTATTTTTTATACTTCTTTTATCAAATCAATAAAAGGAGTTAAAATGCAAACTTTAACAAAAATCTTAGTAGTAAGTTCAATTTTAGGTTTAACGTCACTTATGGCAAATGATGGAGCTGTTTTATATAAAGCGTGTGCTTCTTGTCATGGACAAAATGCAGAAAAAGCTGCACTTGGAAAATCACAAATAATTCAAGGTTGGGAAAAAGAAAAAGTAATTTCTGCTTTAAATGGCTATAAAGATGGTTCTTATGGTGGAGCTATGAAAGGTGTTATGAAAGGTCAAGTTTCAAAACTTGATGATAAAAAAATAGATGCTCTTGCTACTTATATTTCAACTTTAAAATAAAAGTAGATAAAAAAGAGTTTTGTACTTATTAAGGAGGCAGTTATGAAAAAGCCATTAAAAACTTTATTTTTAGGATTATCAATAATTTCCACATCACTATTCGCTCAAGGTGATAGGTTTACGGAGTTAGTAAAAGTTGATTATTCTAAACCTGTATATGAAACAATAGAAGAAGTTATTCCCCATAGACATTCGAGTTCTTGTTATGAAGAGTATGAAGTAAGAAGTCCACGAAATAGAACATCATATAAAGATGAAAATAGTATAGGAGTTGATACAATTATTGGTGCTACTACTGGTGTTATAATTGGTAATCAAATTGGACGTGGCAATGGGAAAGTAGCTGCTAAAGTAATAGGTGGGCTTTTAGGTGCGACTGTTGCAAATGGAATGAGAAATTATGAAAGAGTTCCAAATAATAATGAAAAATATTATTATGAAACAAAAAGAAGAAATATTTGCAATAACAATGAAAATAAAGTAATTAGAAAAGATGTTTTAAAAGGGTATGATAATTATTTTACTTACAATGGAAAATCTTATTCTAAGTTTACAACTTACAAACAAAATCATATAAAAGTAGAAACTAAAATTAATTTTTAATAAAAAAAGGTAGGCTAAAAATAGCCTACCTTTTTTATTTTAAAGTAATAATATAAAATTATTTAGCAACAGCTTCTTTTAAAGCTTTACCAACTTTAAATTTAGCTACAGTAGTAGCTGGAACGTTAACAGTTTTAGTTGTTCCTGGAACTTTTGCAGTTCTAGCAGCTCTTGATGCAGTAGAGAATGTTCCAAATCCGATGAAACTTACTGTTTCTTTTTTAACTAATGTTTCAGTAATAGTTTCTAATACAGAATCAACTGCACATTTTGCGTCTTTTTTAGATAATCCAGCTTTTGCAGCTACTGCGTCGATAAATTCAGCTTTGTTCATTGAAGAACTCCTTATGTAAGATTTAAAGTTATCAAAACTTTATAGTATTTAAACTTTAAAATAGCTAAAAGTATTTAAAAATTTCCCACAAATGGAGGTTTATTTGAAAAAAAATGATTATTTCTCTCTAAAACTTGATTTTATACTTAATAATCTACAGCTATTTTCTATAATTGCAACTTTTTTTACTAGTTCATTTATGTCCCTATCATAAACATAAACACCAATCCCTTTTATAATCATAATGTGGCTTTTTGTCTCTTTTAAATATTTTGTAATTTCTAAAGCATTTCTATCATACCAAGTTGAAAAGTCTCCTGGGTCAATTACTTTTATTCTATCAAAAGTAGTTTTACCAAAATAATCATCTAATTTTATTTCATCATGTTCAAAGGTATATGCTGTTGTATAAATAGGAACTCCAAAAGCAATATATTTTGCTTCGTGGATATTATTATATATAGTTGCATGGATATGTGCTTCAATACTTGCTATTTTCCATCTATAATCTCGATTGGTCATACTAAGTTCACAAAAGGATTTTTCTCCCATCTCATCAAAAATAGCATCTGAAGTATTTATCATAAAACTATTATGGTCAAGTTTTGAAGAGATAGAGCCATGATATATTCCAAAAAAGTTTTTTCTAAATAGGGTTAAAGATAGCTTACTTAGTTGGTCTATGTGATTTTGATCAATCATTTTAAATGCCTTAAATAATGTTTTGGATATTATATAGAAAAATTTATAAGGACCCTTTTAATGAAAATCCCACATATCCCTGTATTGTATAAAGAGACATTAAAAGTCTTTGAAAATATTGATAATGGGTATATAATTGATTGTACTTTAGGATATGCAGGTCATTCTGAGGGACTTTTACAACAAAATTCAAATGTAAAACTAATATGTAATGACCAAGATAATGAAGCGTTGGAGTTTTCAAAAATAAGATTAGAACCTTTTTTAGATAGGGTGATTTTTAATAAAGGAAATTTTGAAACAGTTTTAAATAGTTTTAAAGAGTACGATATAAGAGGAATATTGGCAGATATTGGAGTATCTTCTTTACAACTTGATAAAGAGGATAGGGGATTTGGTTTTGATAGTGACTCTTTAGATATGAGGATGAATCAAGAACAAGCCTTAGATGCTTCAGTTGTAGTAAATAGTTATTCTCAAAGTGAGTTAGAACGTGTTTTTAAAGAGTATGGAGAGGTAAAAGAGTATAAAAAAGTTGCTTCTTTAATTGTAAATAATAGACCTTTTTCAAGTGCAAAAGAGTTATCAACTTTTATTTCAAAAAAAATGAATAAAGGAAAACTTCATCCAGCAACTCTTCCTTTTCAAGGAATTAGAATAGAAGTAAATGATGAACTTGGAGTTTTAGAAAGACTTTTTGATTCAATTGAAGAACTTAAACCTAAAAATTGCCTAATTGCAATTATCTCTTTTCACTCTTTAGAAGATAGAATTGTAAAAAACTACTTCAAAAAGTGGAGTAAAAATTGTATTTGTTCTAGTGATGTTATGCGATGTACTTGTGGAAATAATAATGCTTTAGGAAAAGTTATAACGAAAAAGCCTATAATTCCAACAAATGAAGAGATAAAAACTAATCCACGAAGTAGAAGTTCAAAATTAAGGGTTTTCAAGTTTGATTAGATTAAATGCAAAAAATTCACTTTTAATTGTTTTATCGGTGCTTTTTATATCATTAGCTTTATATTTTCCTAAAATATATTTAGCAAATAATATTTATTATGTAAGTAAAGATATAAATAAACTTTACGCCAACTATATATCTCTAAAAGAAGAGAATAGGTTTTTACAACAACAATTAGAAGATATGAAATTCAAAAATCAAATTATAGATTCACTTTTAATAAATAGTTTGGAAAATAAATGATTAAATATATAATAGAATTTGGTATTAAAAAGCCAATTTTAAATCATCTTCTTTTACTTTTTTTATTGATTTTAGCAATTTTTGCCTATAACAAAATTCCAAAAGAGATATTTCCTCCTGCTGCACTTGATTCTGTGGTTATAAATGGTTCTTACGTAGGAGCTAGTTCTGACTTACTTGATAAAATGGCAGTTGAAGACTTAGAAGATGAATTGTCATCATTGGATGAAGCATCAGATATAACTTCTGTAATTAAAAATGGATATTTTACTATAAATGTAAAACTAAAAAGTGGTTTTAAAGCTGAAGATATAATTGATAATGTAAAAGATATTATTACAAAAACAAAAACAAATTTTCCATCAGATATGGATGAACCAACTGTTAAAGAGCTTGTCCATGCGATACCTCTTATTACAGTTGTTGTTTATGGAAATAAACCAAAAACAGAACTTCTTGAAGTAGCTAAAGAGTTAAAATCATCTTTATCTAAAATGGGTGATTTAAGTAATATTTCTATTTGGGGCGATAGTGACAAAGAGTTACTTATCAAGTTTGATGAAAGAAAAATTTTAGCATATGGACTTAATCTACAAGAAGTAATTACAACAGTTGAGAATTTAAGCTCAATTTTTCCTGCTGGAATTATAAAAGATAGTACAAGACACTACTATTTAAGTACTTTCAATGGTGAAAAAGAGGTAAAAAATATTCAAAATACTATTTTAAAACTATCTAATCAAAAGATTTATTTAAAAGATATAGCAGAGATTAGTTATAAACTAGCGGATGTAAATAGTATTTCACATTTTAATGGAAATAAAGATGTTTCAGTTGGTGTAAATAAGAGTGAAACTGGTGATGCCATTGAGTTAGTTAAAAATATAAAAGCAATGTTAAAAGAGTATAAGCTTAAGTATCCTGAACTAAATTTTGCAACACATACAGATACTTCTGTTTGGATTAAAAATAGATTGAATACTGTTGTATCTAATATACTTTTTGGTCTTTGTTTACTTTTTATAGCTTTGTTTTTCTTTATTAATGCAAGAATAGCAACAGTTATTGCCATAGGTATTCCTACATCATTTATGATAGGTCTTATAAGTGCAGAAGCTATGGGATATAGTTTAAATATGCTTTCACTATTAGGTGCTTTGATTGCACTAGGAATGCTTGTGGATGAAGCAATTGTTGTAGGTGAAAATATTTATAGACATATGGAAATGGGAAAAGATAGATTAACTGCAGCAATTGATGGCTCTGTGGAAGTTTATCCAGCAGTTTTAACAGCAACAGCAACTACAATATTTGCTTTTTTACCAATATTACTTATGACAGGAGAAGTAGGGAAGTTTATGAAAGTACTTCCTATTATGATAACTATTTTACTTCTATCTTCACTTGTGGAAGCATTTTTCTTTTTGCCTTTACATGCAAAACAGATTTTTAATGTCCATGATAAAGTAAAAAAAGCAGATAAAATCTGGGATTGGAATAAGACATTTTATAGAAAAGTTTTATCTTTTTTATTGGAAAAGAAGTATATCTCTTTATTTGGTATGGTACTTTCTATTGTTTTTTTAACTGTTTTTATTGCAATGGGGTCTAGGTTTCAGTTTTTGCCAGATTTTGATACAACACAAGTTTATATAAATGGTTCTGTTGGAGTTGGTAAAAAGATAGAACAAACAGAAGCTTTAGTTGCAAAGATAGAACAAAAAATTTTAAAAGAGTATGATTTTAAAAAAGATGTTGATTCTATTTCTTCGGTTATTGGGTTAAAGCTTGATGGTAAAAATCAGCCTCAAAATGAGGAGTTTTATTTTCAAATTTTTGTAAATTTACATGAAAAAGCACCAGAAAATATTTTTGATAAGTATATAAATCCATATCTATCTCCAAAATATGATGATACAAATATGATAAGAACTAAACCAGCTCAAAAAGTAGAAAATGAATTAAGAGAACTTATTAAACCTTTAGCAATAAATGGTGAATTTGATGAGTTAAAAGTTTTTGTTCCAAAAGCTGGAATTGTAAAAAATGATTTAGAACTTTCAATTAGTGGAAGTAATGCTAATGTAAAAGATGCTGTTACAAATATAAAAAAAGCACTTAGTGAAATAAAAGGTGTCTCAAATGTGGCATATGATTTAATAATGGGAAATATTGAGCTTAAATTTAAAGTAAATCCTTATGGGCAAAATTTAGGATTTACAGAAAACTATATAGTCTCTTCCATTAGACCTTTTTATTTTAAAGGTTCTTACTCAAAAATGTTTGATGATACAGGCATAGTTGATGTTGTTTTTCAAAGTAAAAATAAAGATTTATTAAGTAGTTTAGATAATTTTGAACTTCTGATTCCAAATAGTAATGAGAAAATATTATTAAAAGATGTTGTAGATGTTGTTAGAAAAAATGCTTATTCTCAGATATTTAAAGAAAATGGTGAAAGAATAGTATCTATAACAGGTTCAATTGGTGGAGGAATTACATCAGCTGAAGTTTTTGAAAAGTTAAATCCTTCTTTAGAGAAGTATAAAGATAAGGTAACAATTGATATTAAAGGTGAACAACAAGAGAATGAAAAAGTCCAAAAAGAGATGGGACAAGCAGCTCTTATTGCTATTGTTTTAATTTTTATTGCATTAGTTTGGATGTTTGATTCTATGGTTAAATCCTTGATAATTCTTTCAACTATACCTCTATCTATTTTAGGTGTTTTTGTAGGACATTTTGTATTAGGCTTAAATATTACAATGCCAAGTTTGATTGGTATGGTTGGACTTGCTGGAGTTATTGTAAATGATGGTATTATCATGATGGATTTTATTAAAAAAGCAAAATCTTTGGATGAACTTTTAGAACTTGCTCTTTTAAGACTAAGACCTATACTTCTTACTTCTGTTACGACTATTTTAGGACTATTTACTTTAATGTTTTTTGCTTCAGGGCAAGCACTTATATTACAGCCTATGGCTGTTTCTTTAGGTTTTGGGATATTGTGGGCGACAGTTTTAAATCTATATTATGTACCTATGCTATATAGACTTGTTTATCTAAGAAAACTTTAGTGTGTTACTCATTTTTCTTGAGTAACATTAACAATTCCTAAAACCCTAGAAGTTAAGCTTTTTTTCTCATCAAAATTATTTAACTCTTCACCCATATCTAGTGAACTAATTACAGCTTTTCCTACAATTTTTCTACCATCATTTCCAAAAAAGTCTTTTGTTTTTACACCCCAAACATTATGGAAAAAAAGTGGTTCATTGTTTTTTTGACCTATATAAATCATAATATGACCTTTCATATAGGTTAAGGTTAAAAAAGGAATACCATTTTCTAATATAAACTCTTTTTTCTTTTCATTTGTAAATTTACTTAAATCATAATATTTATAATCTAAAGTTTGTCCATATGAATTTCTTTTTAAATTTATACCAAAAGGTGCAAAATAATCTTTTGTTAAAGCAGAACAATCCCTATGATTTAATGCTTCACCCCAACCATAAGGCTCATTTAACAATTCATTTATGATATTAGAAACATTTTTACTATTAAAATCAATTGGCTTTTTAGCAATATAAATATTTGGTATCTCCACAACTCTTATATATCCATGATTATTTGCATATCTTCCTACTGTGATTGCTTTATTATTTTTCACCGGAAAAAGAGTTCCAAGTTTTATATACTCTAAAAATACACCTTTTTTATAAATGGGAAAGTTATCTTTTATAGCTATATAGTAGTTTTGATTTTCAAAAAAGTTAATAATTTTATCATCTACAAAGGCTATGTCCTCAACTTTTATCCAACCCTTTGCAAAAGAAGAGAGAACATATACCCAAGCTCTATCTTTAGAAAAATGTGAAATCAAAATAGGGGAGTTGATTTTTATCCCTGAGTTTTGATTATAATCAAAAGGATAACCTTCACCTGGGATTTCAGGATTGTAAAAAATTTTACTATTTGTTGGAAATACCCTTAAATTTGTATTTTTAACTGTAATTGCTTTTCGTAAAAATGTGTTATATCTTTCAAAATTAGAATTATCAATTTGCTCATCAAACCATTGATTTTTTATTAGTCTATTATTATCTCCATACATTTTGTCATTTTTATATTTAAATTGCCATGTTACATCTTCTAAACTAGCTTCAAATTTATCTTTATGCCATGGCTTAAAATATCTTTCATCAAACTGTTTATTTAACTCTTCTTGAATGGCTTTATCAAAGTAGGGTAAGTTTGAAATATAATCTTTTCCATCTTGTTTATATGTTTTTAAATCTTTTACTTCGTAATCTATTTGCTTAGATGAACAGCCCAAAAATAAAATAGATATGGATAAAATAGATAATAAATAATAGTATTTTTTCATAATTGTCCTAAAAGATTTTCAAATTTTTAGATTCTAACATAATGCGTTTTAAATTGATGTTTAGGTCTTTGTAAATTGTTATACTATATGATGTTAAAAATGCTTTTAAAGGTTAAATATAAGTGACAATTACAATTTCTATTGGTAAAAAGATATTTGAAGATATATTAAATATGAAACAAAGAGTTTTATGTAAAGATATCAATAAATATTGGAGAAGTGAACTTTTAGATATAAAAATTGTAGATGATAAAATAAGATATGACATAAAAAAAGTAGATAATTTGATTTTGACAAATGGATTGGGAGAAGAAAAACCATCAATTAAAATCGAGTGTAAAGAGATTGATTATAATTCAAAATTAAATAAATTTGAATTTAAATTGGGCAAAATTTTAGAACAAAAAAATATAAATGCTGTAGAAAACTTTAAAGATAATCTAATAGAACAACTTTTAAAAGAGAAAGAGATTTTAAAAGATATGATGAATAAAGATCCCCTAACATTACTTTACAATAGAAGAAAAATGGAAGAGGATTTAGAAATCTTTACAAAACAAAAGCACTCAAATTTACTTTGTGCAGTATTTATTGATGCTGATAGATTTAAAGGTATAAATGATAATTTTGGACATGATACAGGAGATAGAGTTTTAAAATTTTTAGCTAGTAAAATTCAATCTCATGTTTATAATTTAAATGGTGAAGCTTATAGATATGGTGGAGAAGAATTTATTATTTTATGTTTTGAAAAAAAAGATGAATTAATAAAAAAACTTAATATCTTAAGGGAAGATATTAAGTCTCAAAAGATTTTCCATCCTCTAAAAGAGATATCTATAACCGTATCTATGGGAGTCTCTTTTTATAATAAAGCTCATTCTATAGAGCATTTTATAAAAATGGCTGATGATAAAGTTTATGAAGCTAAAACCAATGGAAGAGATAGATTAGAAGTAGTTTAGGTTTTTTTTGCCTTCTTCTATATTTTCATTAACTGTTAATTCAAACTCTGGCTTTCCTATATAATATCCTTGGGAATAACTTATATTCATAGCTTTTATAAATTCAAATATCTCTTTATTTTCTACATACTCTGCAATTGTTCTTATTTTTAAACTATCACATAAGAATTTTAAAGTACCTACAAGAAGCTGAGTCTTTTTATTTGTATCAATATCAGTAATAAGTGTACCATCAATTTTAAGATAATCTATGTAATCAGAAAGTTTGATAATGTAATCATAGTTTGAATAACCACTTCCAAAGTCATCAATAGCAATTTTACAATTAAGTTTTTTGATTTGTTTAATAAAATTTGTAAAAGCTTCATAGTTATTTATAGCTTCTGTTTCAACAAGTTCAATTACAAGTTTATTTTGAACATTATTATTTACTATTTCTTCATAAAGATACTGTCTAATCTCTTCATCAATAATATCTTCCATACTTAAATTTATAGAAAACTCAAAATCTTTATCTGCAAAATATTCAAAAGTTTTTTGAATAATAATCTTTGTTAAGGCTTTATATTTTTTTATTCTTTTTGAAATTTGTAAAAATTCATCAGGATAAAATATTTTATCTTTATATTTCAATCTTACAAGTACTTCATATTTTTCAACTTTTCCTTGAAAGTTGTTATAAATAGGTTGAAATGCAATAAGCACATTATTGTTTAGTATTGCATCTTTTATTACTTTTATTTTGTCAATATTTGCTTTATATTTTTCTATATTTTCAATATGGGAGTTATTATAAATAGAGATATCATGGTTTGATTCTATTGCATCATCAAGGGCTATTTCAGCCTCTTTTAGCTCGTTTATATCATTATTTAGTGTATCTATTCCACTTACCCCAATTGCAGTATCAATAGTTATTTCATATTTATCAAGGATAATAAACTCTTTATTTTCTAATAGATTTTGTAGTTTATTTAGTGATTTATTTAAAGTTGGTCTATCTTTATATAAGTATTTAAATGCAAAAACATTATGTTTTATTTTATATACTTTTAAAAATCTAGGATCTATTTTTTTATATTCTGTGAAAAATTTTGCACACTCTTTTAATAATTCTTTAGAAACGTTAAATCCATAAATATTTTGTATATTTTTATCATTTGTTATATTTAGTAAAATAATCAATGAATTTTTAAACTCTTTTTCTTTTAAGTCATTTAGAAGATGTTCTAGATTTGGAAGTTTAGTTAAATCATCAGTAATAAATTGTTTGATAATTTTCTCTTCAAGTCTTTCAGGAGTACCAGCAAAATAAAGTACAAGTGGAAGTGCTAAAATAGATATAATAATTAGTGCAAAAATTAGTTGAGTCTTTTGGCTAATTAAATCTTTTTCTAAAAAATTATATTTAGACTCAAAAAAAAGTGTGATATCTTCACCAGAGTTAAAATTCTTTATTTTTTTCGAATAATATTTTTCACTCATAAATTCGTCATTTGATAATATAGATTTAATATCTAACTTTTTAAAGTGTGAATCTAGTAAATAAGTATCAAAGTTTTTGGAGTAAATACCCATTTTTTCATTATTTGGGAATATAATATTTCCCTTATTATTTACTAAATATATTTTAAAAAGTTCATCATTACTTAAATATTTAAAGAGTTCATCCAAAAGAACATTTAAAACAATAAAACCTTTTTTGTTGTTATCTTTATCAAAAATAGTTTTTGCAATCCTTGTAGTTGCCATTTTAGGTTCAGATATTTTCCCATTGTTACTATTTAAATCTATATCAGAAATACCAAAAACTCCCTTTTCTAAAGCTATGAAAGTTTTAAAATAATTTCTATTTGATTTATTTTCTAATTGATTCTTTGGTGTAATTATAGATGGTATATCTTTTGAAAAAAGATTTTTATCTATTTTTATTTTTTCATTACCTTCTAAATCAATATATCTTATTTGAAAAACTGCTGGCAAAGTATCTATCAATGATAAAAATATATGATTTGAATTTTTAACATCTTCACTATTATTTATATAATTTTTAAATGGTTCGCTTTTTGATAATACATTTAGTGCATTTTTATAGGAGTTTAACAAATTTAGTATATATTGTTCTTTTTGATTGAAAACAGTTTTAAAGTTATTGTATGAAATATTGTTAATGTTTGATTTATTAGAAATTGAATCGTAAATATAGATTGTAGATGTTAAAATAAAAACAGATAAAAAATGAAAAAATAAGAATTTAGATTTATAGCTTAATTTCAAAATTGATACCTTAAAGAGAATCTTGTATATTTATATTTTACAAGAAAACTCTTTAAAAGTATTAATTCTACTTTGTTTAGAAGTGATTATTTTCCTATTTGATTTGCAATAGCATCTATATCAGCATCGCTTAATGGAGTAACTTGCCCTTTCATTAAAGCTTTCATAGGTCCTCCATAAGAACCATCTTTATAACCTTTTAATGCAGTTACGATTTCAGCTTTTGTCATATCTTTGATAACTTTAGATTTACCCATAGCTACAGTTTCTCCATTAGCTCCATGACAAGCAACACATTTTGCATATGGATTAGCAAATGCTGCACATGCTAGGATAGAAGTTAGAAGTATGATTTTTTTCATTGTTTTCCCTTATTATTAATTTATAATTAAAATATTATACTACTTTTACTTTTAAGTTTATTATTTTATTTTGAAAGCAATCAAATAATACTAAAATGAGGAAAAGTGTAACATTATTTAAAATTACTTTAGAATTTTAATTTAAAAATATAATTTTTGCTTTGATTTATGGCAAAAGAGGATATCTAATATAGCTAGTGCTATATTAGATAGTTTCTAAAACTTCTTTTTTAAGTTCTTGTTTGTTGATTTTATTTTTATCGCTAGGAATTAGTGGTAAAGATTTTTTATAAATTATTTTAGATGGAATCATATATGAAGCTAGGTGTTTTTTTAATTCAAAAGTAATCTCTTTTGAAGATAATTCACTTCTTGCACTATATACTAATACAATTTCTTCTTCAATTTCATCATTATTTATTGAGAATACTGCACATTGTTCTATTTGTGGGATATTATTCATAACAACTGATTCGACTTCATAAGGACTTACTCTAAACCCTCTTGTTTTAATCATGTCATCATGTCTTGAAACAAAATACAAATATCCCTCTTCATCTTTATAAACATAATCACCTGTTTTTACAACTATTTCATCTATTAATTGACCTTCAAGATTAATAACATTTTTTAATATCTCAATTGATTTAAATCTTTCAGCTGTTTCAATAGGTGCATTCCAAAAGCCTTTGTAAATATATCCACCCCTATGAATTAGTTCTCCTACAACTCTTGGGGCACACTCATTTCCATTTGCATCAATTACATATAATTCAACATCAGGAATAGCTTTTCCAATAGAATTAGGTCTTATGTTTATTTGGCTTGGATCTAAATATGTTGATCTAAATGCTTCTGTTAAACCGTGCATTGAGAAAAATTTTGCATTAACAAAGTATTTTTGAACAATATTTAACATTTTAGGAGTTACATTTCCTCCAGAAGATGTGATAATTCTAATTTTACTTAGTAATTCTGCACTTGGAAGTCTTTGTAACTCTTCATCAAACATTTGGGTAATATTAATTGGCATAAGAGGAATTACAGTTACATTATCGTTTATTAAGTGATTGAAAAAATCACTTGCAAGTATAAATCTATGAAGTGCTAATGTTGCTCTTTTATATAAAGAACAAAAAATTTGATTTAATCCATAATCTAAGTTAAATATTAAAATTCCAGAGATTACATCATCTTCTTCAAGGTGTAAGTATTGTGATACAACTCTAGCACTATCTATTAGATTTCTATGTGAAATAACTATACCTTTTGGAGTTCCAGTTATACCAAAAGAGTAAGTAATAACTGCATTGTCATGTCCATTTATTTCACATGAATAGGGTTTATTATAGTATTTAAAAATCTCTTCAAATGATGCTATTTCTTTATGTGTTGTTTCATAAGAGATAATATGACCATCAAATTTAATTTCTTCTATGGATTCAAGTTTTAATTTATCAGTAATAATACATTTTATATCACAATCTTTGATTATATATTCTACTTGCTCTGGTTTAAGAAGTTTTGTAAGAGGTACAAGTACATAATCAGTTGATAATATAGAAAGTATTGCAATTACTTGTTCAATCCCTTTATTAGAATAAACACCAATTCTGCTTCCCTTTGGTAAATTTAACTCTTTTAAATAAAAAGCCACTTGATTTACTTTTGTAAGTAAATCACTATATGTAAGACTTTTTTCATTTAGGATTAAGGCATTCTTTTGTGGATGAGAGATTGCAGCATCTTCAATTAATCTTCTAATACAATTTATTGACATCTTTTATCCTTTAATTTTGAGTTAAACCAAGAGTCCAAATGTCGTAATTTGTATCCATTACAACACTTGGATTATGGTTTGAATTTAGAATTTTTTTATAAAAAAATGAGATAATATCTTCTACTTCTTCTTGTGATAAAACTTTTGTAATACCACCTGTTAAAACTACACTATTTAGTGATAAAAGTTTTAAATTTATATATGCTTTTCTATAGTGTGATACTTTACATAATACTAAGAATATCGCAAGTTGCATTAATATTCTTAAAGCTTTCTCACTTTGCTCTTCAAAGATATTTTCTGTAACTTTTAAATATGATAATAACTCATAAACAAATTCATTGTTTTTTGCACTAAAAATTAGTGACTCTTTTGATTTAAAAACACCAAGTTTTTTAAATACAAGTCTATCATACTCATTTGTTGTAACCATATTATCATCTACTAAGTCTTTAGAGTAGTGAATATCTGTCGTTGCTCCACCTATATCTATAAGAATATATGGGTTTACAACTGAAAACTTTGTATCAATATATGGCAGAGTTTTATTAACAATATATGGAGTTGAGTAAATTTGATTTGATGTTATGTCATATAGATGTTTGATATCTTCTTTCCCCATAATATCAGCTTGGTAAAGGTTTGTTAAATACTCTTTTAAATGCTCTTCCACTATATGTAATTTATCATCAATTATATTTGGTAAAACAACTAGATTTTCTATATTTTTTAGAAGATTATCACTATCTTTTGTACTTCCAACATATACTATATTTGAGTATTTTATTTTTCCTAAATAATCAAATAATTCTTTTCCAAAAATATCTGAAACAGAATTGATTCCACCTACAACTATAACAACATCAATTAAATCACTAGGAATAGAAGAACTTTCTATATCTTGATATAAAACAGTATCAATAATATTAATCCCAGAATTAAAAGCAATATTTGTTGCATACTTAAGTGAAAATGAGTTAGTAACACCAATAATAAGAGTACTAAGTCCTCCATTTGCTGATGAACAAATATAAACGTTCTGTTTTTCATAATTACGAATTGTATCTCCACATTTATATGTTAAGTCATCGTATATATCTTTGTTAAAATCTCTAAAGTGTTGTTCAACACCTTTTGATGAACTAACTTTAAAATAAGTACTTCCTACATCTATTAGTAGTTTGTTATTTAATTGGCTCATTGCATAATTCCTATGTCATGGATAATATCGTTTACTATTGATGTAGTATCTTTTTTTAGGTCACATTTTGATTTTTCATATTCAAAACAACGATCTGGAATTGGAACATTTCCTCTTTTTATAATTCTAATATTCTTATTTGCATCTCGTATCGTAATCATCTCATTGTGATTTATAATATGAGGAGAAAATGGTACATCGATTATTCCATTTTTGATACAATTAAATGCTTTTCTCCATAAAGTATCAGCACTATCGTTAAACACAGCTTCCATGATAGCCATAACTTCTGCAGTTAGATTTTCTTCTTCTTCTTGGTCAACTACATTTGGAAGACCATTTAGTATTCTAATTAGATATTGTGTATTTGCAACTGTTTCTGCATTTGCCTCTTTTGTAGGAATTCCAGAAGCTTCTTGTTTTGTTTTTGTAATAATTTTATCTGCGCCAACCATTGAAGCAATAACTGTTGACATTGAGATAAGTTGAGAAGCATAGTTTTGATCAGTTGGAAATGCACCCATCCATTGGTGATATACTAAATGAACTTCAGCATCTCCACATCCAATTTCATTGGCATAATGTTTTGCAAGTTTTCTAATAACTGCACCTGTTACTATATCTTGATTCATACTTCCACTTTGTGAAAAAGATACAGAGAATGATTTAACTCCTTCTTCAAGGGATAAAAGCATTTCAAGTAACTGAATTACAATCGTAATACAAGGGGGAACAAGTGTAGCTGTTAATGGACCAAAAGATTCTCTATTTATTGGCTCATTTAAAGTTGAGTATTTAGCACAAACTCGCTCAACATATTTCCAATATAAAAAGGCTTTATCTAATGGAAAATTTTTAGAGTATGGTAAAAGATAAGTAATTGGACCACCCTCTATTTCAAAGATACCTGAAGCAATAGCTGTTTCAATTAGAAGTCTAGCATCAGGTGTCCCATGTCTTAATGAAATAGGCTTATTAAAGTGAGTCATCATCTTTCTACTTGTTCTATATCCATGATTAACAAGGGGATAACCATTTAACATATCAACTTCACTCTCTTCTGAAAGTCTTAGCATCTTTTTAGCTGTTGCATAGTCATTAAGTCTTGTGTTTGAATCAATAGTACAAGGTAATACATCTACTCCTGCATCATTAAAAAATTCATATAATGCGAACATTTTGTTATATGTTGGGAAACCACCACGTGGTTGTACTAACATTTTGTTTTTTGTTCTAAAATTATGTGAAATAAATAGGTCTTTAGAGGCATTTTTTACAAACTCTTCAACCTCAGCAAAGTCAAAATGTTCCACATATTCATTACTTAAAATTATCTCTCGTTCTTCTTGTAATAAACTCATGATTCTCTCGTTTTTAAATATTTTTCCAACTCATCAAGTCCAGTATTTAAATCCACCTGATGAAATACCAAATCAAAACCGTAGTTTTTAAATTTTGGTACAATAATTGACGCATCTCCTGTTCCAACTACTAAGTTACCACCAATCATAAAAACCACATTGTCTAAGTTTTTATATTTTGATTTTAATATCTTTACTTCTCTACACCAACCTTCTGCTTCACCGTTTAAAGAAGAGATTAAAAGAACATCTGCATTTGTCTCTACTACAGCATCGAAGAATTCTTCAAGATAGGTATTAACACCTAAGTTAAACACTTCAAATCCTCTTGCTTGTAATGAAAGATCAATTAGTCTATTTGCTACAACGTGTATATCGTTTCCTACAACGCCTGTTACTACTTTCATTTGATTGCCTATTTATTCATTTTATAAAGGGCATAAGGATAGCTAAAAGTATGTAAAACTTTGTTTAGGTACAATATAGTAAAAATACAAAGTAAACTTATGAAGAAAAAAATATATTTAATACCAGGTTTTATGAATAATGAAAAACTATGGAGTAGGTTAATTCCACTTTTTGATGATGCTTATGAGTTTATTCACCTTGAAATTCCTTTAAAAAATAGTTTTGATGAAATTGTTGATGTATTAAATGAAAAGATAAAAGATGAAAAAATAAATCTTTTAGGATTTTCTTTAGGTGGTTATATCTCTTGTTATTTTGGATTAAAGTATCCAAAGAGAGTAAATAAGATATTAGCTGTTGCTTGTACTCCTGCAAATTTGAGTGAAGAGGAATGTATAAAAAGAAGAGAAGCTATTGAGTTTACTAAAAAATTTGGTTTTAAAGGTCTTAGTAGAAAAAAAGTTTTAAGTCTAGTGGAACCAAAAAATCAAAATGATGAAGAACTTATAAATGTAATACTTCAAATGTATATTGATGTAGGTGAAGAGGCTTTTTATTCCCAATTTAATGCCACAATTATTAGAGAAGATTTAAGTGAAAAACTAATAAATAGTAATCTAAATTTAGCTTTTATGTATGCAAATGAGGATAGACTTGTTAGTTCAAAATTTATGGAAGAGCTTTCCTTTAAAGCAAAAAATATTGAATTTACTCAAATAGAAGCTCAAACACATATGTTACCATTAGAAAGAGCAAAAGAAGTAAAAGAAAAAATTATACAGTGGTTTTAAAAAAGGTTATGAATGGATAAAATAATAGAGTTAAGAAGTGATACTTTTACAACTCCATCAAAACAGATGAAAGAGTATATGTTTGATGCTCAAGTTGGAGATGATGTATATGGGGAAGACCCAAGTGTAAATGAACTTGAAGAAAAACTAGCTAGATTAACAAATAAAGAGGCTGCTTTATTTACAACAAGTGGAACACAAGCAAATTTATTGGCTATGCTTTCCCATTGTCAAAGGGGTGAAGAGTATATCTGTGGACAAGATTCTCATATATTTAAGTATGAAGGAGGAGGCGCTTCTGTACTTGGTGGAATATCATCTCAGCCAATAGAATTTGAAGATGATGGAACATTGGATTTAAATAAGGTAAGTAAAAAAATAAAGCCAGATGATTTTCATTTTGCTATTACAAAACTTTTATGTTTAGAAAATACACATGATGGAAAAGTTTTACCACTGTCTTATTTGCATGAAGCAAAAAAATTTGCACATGATAAAAATCTTTTATTACATCTTGATGGAGCAAGGGTTTTTAATGCAGTTATTGATTTAGGAATAGATATAAAAGAGATAAGTGCTTGTTTTGATTCTATGTCAATATGTATTTCGAAAGGTTTAGGTGCTCCTGTTGGTTCTGTATTGGTTGGTAATAAAGATTTTATAAATAAAGCTAGAAGATATAGAAAAATGCTTGGAGGAGGACTACGACAGGCTGGATATTTAGCTGCTGCTTGTTCTTATGCTATAGATAATAACATAAAAGATTTAGAAAAAGATCATCAAAATGCAAAAAAATTAGCTTTGGAATTAGGAAAAATAAATCAAATCAAAATTTTATCAAATGATACAAATATGGTATTTATTGAACTAATAGATAGTAATGTAGATTTATTAATAAATTATTTAAAAAATAAAGGTATAAATATATCAGGAACTTATGATGAGTTAAGACTTGTAACTCATAGAGATGTTACAAGTGAAGATATAGATTATGTAATAAAAACTTTTAAAGAGTTTTTTAAAAATTAAAATTATAAAAAGGAGAATAAATGAATTTTTTTACAGCAGATTTATGTGACCAACATCCAGATAAAACTTATTTGTTAGATAATGAGTTTAAAAACTATGGTGGGAAAGAAAAAGTTTGTGGAGAAGTTGTTACTGTTAAATTAGATAGAAATAACAGTGAGCTTGTTAAACTTCTTAGGGATGAATCAGGAAAGGGCAAAATTGTAGTTGTTGATGTTGCAGATGAGTATTTTGCAGTTGTTGGTGAAAATCTTATGAAATTTGCTTTTAAAAATAACTATGAGGGAATTATAGTTAATGGCTATGTAAGAGATACTTTTCAAATAAAAGATATACCAGTTGCCTTATATGCAAGGGGAACTTGTAGTAGAAAATATATACCAGTAACTGAAGGACAAAGGGGAGTTAACATATCTTTTTGTGGGGTTAATTTTTGTGAAGGTGATATGGTTTATGCTGATAGGGATGGTATTGTTTTATCAAAAGAAAAATTAATATAATGACTTTATAAAGAATAAACATAATTTATATAAAATAATCATATATGAAAAATTGAGGTGACTATGAATTATAATTGGAAAGCTATAAATTTAAATACGGGAACAGTAGAAGAAAAACGTGAAGAAATCAAAAACTATTTTTTACAGATGTATGAATTAGATGAAAAGCTTTTTGATTTATTAAAAGAAAAAGATTACATATATGAACAGCCAAATAAATTAAGACATCCATTAATTTTTTATTATGGACATACTGCTACATTTTTTATGAATAAGCTAAATATGTCAAATATAACAACAAAAAGAGTAAATAAAACTTACGAATCAATATTTGCTATAGGTGTAGATGAAATGAGTTGGGATGATTTAAATAGTGAAAACTATACTTGGCCAACTTTTGAAGAGACAAAAGCATATAGAGATGAAGTAAAAAATTTAGTTTTGAAACTTATTGATACTATTGAATTTACTATACCTATTAATTGGAATTCTCCTATGTGGGTTATACTTATGGGAATAGAACATGAAAATATTCATATAGAGACATCATCTGTACTTTTAAGAGAGCTTGATATAAAGTTTTTAATAGATGAAGAGATATTTGAATATAACAATGAAAGAAGTGAAAATTATCCACAAAATGAGTTAGTAAAAGTAGAAGCTGGAGAAGTTATACTTGAAAAAGATCATAATAAACCAGAATTTTATGGCTGGGATAATGAATTCTCATTTCATAAAGCAAAAATCAAAGAGTTTGAAGCTAGTAAGTATTTAGTATCAAATGGGGAGTTTTTAGAGTTTGTAAAAGAGGGTGGTTATAATAAGCTACATTATTTTAGTAAAGATGGATTGAAGTGGTTAGACTTTACTCAAACTAAGATGCCAACATTTTGGATAAAAGAGGATGATAAATACTATTTAAGAGAGATAAATAGAGTAGTTCCTTTACCTTTAAACTATCCAGTTGATATAAATGTATATGAAGCGGAAGCATTTTGTAAATATAAAAGTGAAAAGTTAGGTTTTGAAGTAAGACTTCCAAGTGAAGATGAGTTTTATAGATTAAATGATTATGTAAAAGCACAAGATTGTAATGCAAATATAGGATTAAAGTATTTTAATCAAACACCAGTTGATAAATATAAGATGGGTGATTTCTATGATGTAATAGGTAATGTATGGCAATGGAGCATAACACCAACCTATCCATTTGATGGCTTTCAAACACATCCTGTATATGATGACTTTACAACACCTACTTTTGATGATAGACATGCCCTTATAAAAGGTGGTTCATTTATAAGTTTGGGAAATGAGACATTAAGAAGTGCAAGATATGCCTTTAGAAAACATTTTTTCCAACATGCTGGATTTAGATATGTTAAAAGTGATAATGAATATAGAACAAAACTAAATGACAATGTATATGAAACAGATGAACAAATCTCCCAATATTGTGAATTTCATTATGGAGAAGAGAATTTTTGTGTTAAGAACTTCCCAAAAACTTCTGTTGAGGTATTAAAACCTTATTTAGAAGGAATAAAAAAAGAAAAAGCACTTGATTTGGGTTGTAGTGTGGGAAGAAGTTCTTTTGAGTTGGCAAAAGTATTTGATGAGGTATTAGGAATAGATTTTAGTGCAAACTTTATTAGTGTGGGAATAAAACTTAAAAAATATGATAGCCTAACTTACAAAGTAGCAACTGAAGGTGAGCTTTATGAAGAAAAAACTGTAGCCTTAAAAGATTTTGGACTCGAAGAAATTAAAGAGAGAGTAACTTTTATGCAAGGTGATGCTTGTAATTTAAAAGATATGTATAGTGGTTATGATTTGATTTTTTGTTCAAATTTAATAGATAGATTATATTATCCTCAAAAATTCTTAGATGATGTTCCAAATAGGGTAAATGATGATGGACTTTTAGTAATATTAAGCCCATATACTTGGCTTGAAGCTTATACTCCAAAACAAAATTGGTTGGGTGGATATGTGAAAGACAATAAAGAAGTTAAGACTTTAGATACTTTAAAATCAAATTTAGAAGATAGATTTGAACTACTTGATACTATTGATGTACCTTTTGTTATAAAAGAGACAGCAAGAAAACATCAATATACTATTTCTCAAATGAGTATTTGGAAAAAGAGTAAATAAAACGACATTCTACTAAATAATTTAAAACATTATTTAGTAGAATAATTAATGCAAAAATTAAATTTTATTAATAACACAAAAGAGTTATTTATCTTTTGTGTTATTTTAACTCTTATATTTTTTACTTCACTTTCTTTTCAATATAAAAGCTATGAAAAATTTACTTTAAATAGTATATATAAAATAGAAGCACAAGTAATAAATATATATGAAAAAGATGATTTTAATATTTATAAATTTCAAACAAAAGATTTTAGTTTTTTTACCTCTACAAAAAAGGATTTAATTCTTGATAAGCTTGATTTTGTAGAGATCTCCATATTAACTTCTAATATATCATTTTTTAAATATTTAAAAGGTTTTTACACAAAAAGCTTCAATATCTTTATACTTAAAAACAACAGTATAAAAAAATATTTAAGAGATAAGATAAAATCTCAACATAATGATAAAGATATTAGTGAAGTATATGAAGCAATATTTTTAGCAATTCCTACAAGTAATAAACTTAGGGATATATTTGCTGTATATTCCATATCCCATTTGATTGCTATTTCAGGATTTCACCTTGGAGTTTTGTCTTTTATAATTTATTCCATACTTTATTATCCTTATAACTTTTTTCATAATAGATATTTCCCTTATAGAAATAAAAAATATGATATTTTGCTTGTGGTTTTACTAATATTATTTTGTTATTTAGTTTTTACTGATTTAGTGCCATCTCTTTTAAGGGCGTTTGTTATGATGCTTTTAGGAGTATATATTTTAAGAGCAAATATCAAATTAATATCCTTTGAAACACTTCTTTTTACATTATTGTTTATTCTTGCACTTTTTCCAAAGTATATCTTTTCTATATCTCTATGGTTTTCAATTATTGGAGTGTTTTATATATTTTTATTTATAAAATATTTTCAAGGCTTAAATAAAATATTTCTTTTTATGTTTTTTAATATCTGGATTTTTGCAAGTTTTAATCCTATAGTTCATTATTTTTTTGGTATTACTTCATATATTCAACTAATTTCACCTCTTATTACTATACTTTTTACTATTTTTTATCCTTTAGAACTTTTCTTACATTTAATTGGATATGGAGATTTTTTAGACTCTTTTTTAAGCATTGCTTTAAATCTTAAATTTCAAAGTTTTGAAGTAGTAACTCCATTTTGGTTTTTTATAACTTATATTGTAGTCTCATTGTTTGCAATAAAAAGAAAAGAGGCATTTTTATTATTAAATTTCTTAATAGTGGTATATAATACTTATTTATATGTCTAAAAAAAATTATTTTATGATAAAATATCTCTAAAAAAGAGCATAATTCTTATTTTATTAAAATATATGTTATAATTAAGTCTTTCACATTTTTTTATGAGTAGTTGTTTTAGTTAGTTAATTTTTAGATTAAGGAGTCTGTCATGTCGCAATCCTTAGAATGTTCTTTTAATAAAAACTATTTAGCGGATGCTACAATTTTATATATGGAAACTGATACTTCAGTAAGAGATGAAGCCTCTGAAATTTTTGCAGGTTTTTTCAAAAAAGTATTGATTTCTCAAGATATTGATGATACATTAAATGTTTTTACTAAAAATAAATTAGAAATTGATTTAGTATTAACAGATATTGATATGCCACAATTGGGTGGTATAAAAATTTTATCTGAAATAAGAAATATAGATTTGAATGTCCCAATTTTAATTACTACTTCTTTTAATGATACAAACTTATTGTTAAAAGCTGTCAAATTTAATCCAGTAGATTATATTATTAAACCTATGCAGCTTAATAATATCCTTAAGACAATATCTGAAATTATGAAGAAAAAAGAAGAAAATAAAGATATAGATGTTAAAAACAATGAGTTGAGACAGTTTATGTCAATTTTAGATACTAAAAATATTATATGTGAAATGGATGTAAATTTTAAGATTATTTCTGCCAATGATTTATTTCTGATGAATTCAGGATATAAACTAGATGAAATAATTGGAAAAAAGTTTGATAGTAAATTGATATTCGATCATTCTGAAATTCCAGTCTTTGAAATAAAAAAACTAGCTACTACCGGTAAAACTTGGGTGGGACTTACTAAGAAAATTACAAAAGATAGAAACTTTTATTACACATATTCAACTATTTTACCAATCTTTTATAATGATGGAAGAATTAAAAAGTTTATAGAGTTTGCAACCGTAATAACTAAATATGAATGTGAGATTATATCATTGAAAAAACATATTATGTTATTAAAAAGTGAAAATTTTAAAACTAGCATAGAATTAAAAAAAGAGAATGAATATTATAAAACATTGGCTCAAAGTTTGAAAAGCCAAGTTGATGAAAAATTAAATAATTCACAACACCTACAATCAGAATTAATTGAACTGAAAAATAATAATGCTGCTTTAAAAGAAAAACTTCAAATTCAAGAAAAACGCTTTGAAGAATTTCAAGCAACCATTTTGAGTGGTTGATTTTAGAATAAATAGTTATTACCACCAAACTGCCACTTTTAATTTTTATACTTTGAAAAATTAAAAGGAACGCTTATGAATTATTCTAAAAAGAGATATCTAACTTATCTTATTCTCACTATATTTATTATAGTAACACCATTTGTAAAAATTGGAGGTAATCATATTTTATTATTATCGTTTGTGACTTATGAGTTTCATTTTTTTGGTAATGTATATAATATGAATGAGCTATTTATTATGCCATTTTTGCTTATGTTTTTATTTATAGGAATATTTGCTATGACATCAATGTTTGGAAGAGTTTGGTGTGGGTGGGCATGTCCTCAAACTATCTTTAGAGTTGTTTATAGGGATTTGATTGAAATGTTTTTATTGAAACTTAGAAGAATCAAAAATAAACAAAAAGATATCAATTATAGTAAAACTTCTAATAAAATTAAAAAGTATATTGGTTTATTTTTATGGATAGTTTTATCATTTATTATTGCTAGTAATTTTATGTTATATTTTGTTCCTCCTGAAGATTTTTTTGAGTATATTAAAGAACCTCAAGAACACCTATTTTTGATAATGTTTATACTAAGTATTGTTATGTTTTTAGTATATGATATTGTATTTATGAAAGAGCATTTTTGTACATTTGTCTGTCCTTATTCTAGAATCCAGTCTGTTTTATATGATAATAATACTAAACAAGTTGTTTATAATCATAACAGAGGTGGGCAAATTTATCTTAATAATGAAAAAACTATTTTCAATGTTAAACAATGGTCAGGAAATGAAGAGTGTACTACATGTGAAGCTTGTGTAAAAGTATGTCCTACTCATATTGATATAAGAAAAGGTTTACAAGTAGAGTGTATAAATTGTCTAGAGTGTTCTGATGCTTGTAGTACAGTTATGGGAAAACTTGGTAAAAAGTCTTTGATTTACTGGGGAAGTACAAATAATGTATTATTGAAAAAAATTGAAAAGTTTTTAAATCCTAGAAATTTAGTATATATTGCTTCATTGATTGTTTGTATCTTATTTACCGCATATTTTATGGGTGAGAAAGAGCCATTTTTAGTAAATATAAATAAAAATACAGAATTATATAAAATAGATGAAAATGGAAATGTTGTAAATAATTATCTATTAACAATTCATAATAGTAGTGAAGAAAAAAATAAATTTACTATTGAAGTTTTAAATAAAGATGTTAGTATAAAAAGATATATTCCATTAGTACTTAATCCTAAACAAACAAGAAAAACAGTTTTAGTTTTATCAAGTAAAAATAGATTATCTACTACTAAAATTAATCTACTATTTTATGTAGAAGGAAATAAAAATATGAGAGTAAAAAAAGAGATAGTATTTTACTCACCAAAGTAATTTAAATACTCTTTTCAATTATAATGTAAAAAGTAGTCCCTTCTTGGCTACTTTTTACTTCAAGTTTACCATTAAAATTCTTTTCAATAATAACTTTAGATAAATATAAACCAAGCCCAGTACCATTGCTTTTTGTTGTAAAATAAGCTTCAAATATTTTATTTAGTTTTTTGGTTTTTATACCTTTACCATTATCTTTAATTGATAATATCACATCTGCATTTGTTGAATTAACTTCTATACTTATTTTTGGAACTTCGATATCTTTTATTGCATCTAGTGCATTTGAAATTATTGCCACTAAAACCTGTGCCAATTCATTTTGTATGCCATTGATTTTAATATGTTCATTAGTGTTAAATAACAGTTCAATTATTGTTTCACTTTTTTTAATATCACCACTTAAAATTGTTAAAGAGTTTTGAATAACATCCTTTATTTCAAAGTCTTCATTCTCTTTAGAGTTTATATAAAAGTTTTTAAAGTTTTCTATTGTATTAGTTAGAAATTCTATTTGCTCATTTGCTTGGGAAGTTTTTTTATCAAAATAGCTTTTGTCTAAAAGATTATTGTCATATTTGTTTTTCATATTAATTAATATATATGATAAGTTATTTAAAGGTTGTCTAAATTGGTGAGTTATATTTGCAATCATCTCTCCACTTTGTGCTAGTTTAGATTGTTGTAGAAGCATTGCTTCTATTTCTATGTTCTCTTTTTTTAAAAGGTTATATTTATATGCAACTGAAATAGTAAATAAAATAGCTTCAATAGCAAAAGCTATTAATACCAAGTCTAAATTAGTATTTATTTTAAAAAAAGTTTTAAAGTCAAGAATATACAAAATAAGGCAAATAATAGACCATCCAATAACATATATTGCATTAGCTTTAAAACCTTGGTTTAAATTAAAAAGTATAGATATAAAAAGTATTGCATATATAATTGTATAGGGTAAGTATTCAAATAAAATATAGTGATATAAAGCAGTTAAAATTATAAAAATAAGTAAAAATGTATTTAAAATAAGTTCTTTATTATTTGTTATTTCAGGAATAAACCTACCTTCATAAAATCTTATTGCAAAAACTAAAGCAAATAATGTTGCTAAAAAAAGGGATAAGTCTTGAAAAAAGTTTTCAGAAATAAAAAACTTACTATATAAAACAATATATATAAGTGAAAAAAACTGCATAAAACAATAACTTAGATAAAAAAGTTCTTTAGAATAAATATATCGAATAAAAGTATAAACTACAGTCATAATTAGAATTCCAAATACAATTCCATATGATAAAGTAGTAGTTAAATCATACATTTATTTTGTAACCAACGCCAGTTTGATTTGAAATAATATCTTTTGAGATTTTTTGTTTGAGGTATTTAATTAAAGTTTTTAAAGCATCTTTTGTCATAGGAAACTCTTTCCATACAAAGTTTTCAATTTCTTCATAGCTAACATATCTATTTTTGTTATTTAAAAGAAGAATCAATAAATCAGTCTCTTTTGTTCTTAATTTTACAAGTTCATTATTTACAAATAAAGTATGATTGTATTTATCAAAGATACAATTTTCTCTTAGGTTTATTATATTAGATTTATTATTTTCTAAATTTTGAACACAAAGTTCAAGAGCTGATTTTAGTTCGTACTCTTTTATTGGTTTCATTAGATATTTTATTAATTGAAGTTCAATTGCTTTTATTAGATACTCTTTATGTGAGTATGCAGTAAGAATTATAATTTGAACTTCTTTATCTTTTTCTCGCACTTTTTTTACAAATTCTAAGCCATCTATTTTAGGCATTTGTATATCTGTAATAATTATATGTGGAGTTATTTGTTCAAATTTTTTTAGGGCATCAAGACCATCTTTTGCTTCAAAAATATGAACAAAATAGTTTTCTAAATACTCAATGCCATTTTCTCTTGTTATTTCATCATCTTCCACATAGAGAATTTTGATTTTATCATTTTTAATAATAATCATTTCCTGTATTTGTTGTTAGTTTCTCTAATGTATATTTTAGATTTTCATCCATATCCATATTTTTCATCATCCACATAATATATCCAGGGTCTTCTTTAGCAACTTCAGTTGTATCTTTACCTTTATATTTCCCAAATTTGAAGGTTTGTATAAAAACAGGAGTTTTTGTAAGTTCTACAAGCTTTTCCATAGGATTATAATCAGGATAAGCACTTCTACATTTTGCCACAAGTTGTGATAAAAATAGTTTCATAACTAAAACATCACCAATGGCATCATGGGCTTTTATTGTAATATTATGTTTTGCTGCTTCTTCCTCTTCATCCATATAAATATCAAGGGCATATCTTAGATATTGTAATCTATGATAAGGAAGTTCTGGAAATAGATGTTGAGCACATCTTAAAGTATCTATTAGTTGATATTGTGGTTCAAAGCCTTCTTTTTTTATCATACTTAAATCAAAGTTTATATTATGAGCAATTAAATAGTTTGATGGGTTATTATACTCTTGTAATTTTTGATAAAATTTTGTTTGTGTTGCTTCTGGTTGACCTATAATCATATCAGGTGTAATATTGTGTACTTCCATAGCTTCAAGTTTTATTTCAACATCAGTAAAACATAGTTCATCATAAACTTCAATTGGAGCTTTTGCATCAACTATCATAGCTCCTAATTGTATGATTCTATCTTCTTCTTGATTTCCTGTAGTTTCTGTATCAAATAGTACGTATTTAGCCATATCTTTTCCTTTTATATTATTAACATTCCATCACCATATGAGAAAAATCTATATTTTTCTTTTACAGCAGTTTCATATATCTCTAAAGTTTTTTCTAAACCTATAAACGAGGCTATTAACATGATTAGAGTTGATTTTGGTAAATGAAAGTTTGTAAGTAGATGATTCACTTTTATTGGTTTATTTGCTGGATTTAAAAACAAATCACATTCACCTTGTATTTTGTTTGTTCTAGCAAAGTACTCTATTGTTCTTGTAACTGTTGTACCAACAGCTAGTGTTTTTTTGTTTTGTTTTAAAGCATCTAAACTTTCTTTTGGAACTTCAAAATATTCACTGTGCATTGGGTGTTCTAAAATATCTTCTGCATCTACTGGTTTAAATGTGCCAGCTCCCACATGAAGAGTTAGATAATTGATATTATGATTAGTATCTAATTTTTCTAAAAGTTCATCTGTAAAGTGTAATGATGCTGTTGGAGCAGCAACAGCTCCATAATTTTTGGCAAATAGAGTTTGATAATCTTTTTCATCTTCTTTTTCATCTTCTCTATTCATATAATGAGGAAGTGGCAAATGTCCAATTTCATTTAATATTTCAATTAAAGTTGTAAAATCAAGTTGTTTTTCATCTTGATAAAATTTTACAATTCTTGTACCATCATCATTAAGTTCAATAACTTCAGCACTTAAATTATTATCAAAATAAAGTTTGCTTCCCTTTTGAACTTTCCCTTTTATCATAACTTGATATCTATTCATAAATAGAGGTTTATTAAATAGTAATTCTGTTTTACCACCACTCTCTTTTTTTCCATAGATTCTTGCTTTTATTACTTTTGTATCATTTAAAAAAATGTTTAAATTTTCAGGTAAAAAATCAAGTAGATGTTTAAATGTAGTATGAGTTATGGTGTCATTATTTCTATCATAAACTAAAAGTTTAGCACTATCAGCAGGATATAAAGGTTTGCTAGCTATGAGTTCTTTAGGTAAAAAATAGTCATAGCTAGAAGTTTTTAAGGGGTCCAAATTACTCTTCATCATCTAAAGAAGTATCCGCTGGATTAAACACCTTAGCAATATAAATTGAAACTAAATATAATAAAATAAGTGGACCAGCCATTAAAAATTGAGTTAATACATCTGGAGGAGTTAAAAGTGCTGCTACAACAAATATAATAACAACTGCATATCTGAAAAAGTCTTTTAACATTCTGTCATCAACAAGTCCAATTTTTGCAAGGAAAAATGTAATAACAGGTAATTCAAAAGCTATTCCAAAACCAAATAGTAGTTTTGTAAAAAATCCTACGTATTTACCAATACTTGGCAATACTGTAACAACTGCTGAACCAAAGTTAATTAAAAATTCAAATCCAAATGGAACAACAATATAGTATGCAAAAGCAGCACCAATTAAAAACATAAGTGTTGCAAAAAATACAAAAGGAATTACTAATTTTTTTTCATGGTCATAAAGCCCTGGAGCTAAAAATAGCCATAATTGCCAAAATATAATAGGTAAAGAAACTATAAATCCAGAAAAAAAGGCAACTTTTAATGCTGTAAAAAATGTCTCTTGAATCTCAACTGCAACCATTTGAGAATTTTTAGGAAGTACCGCTTCTATTGGTACCATCATCCAGTTTAAGATAGGTTCATAAAAAGTAAAACATGCAAAAAAAGCTATACCTAAACTAATTACTGAGATTATTAATCTCTTTCTTAGATCTGCAATATGTGGCTTTAAATCTTCTAACATTAGGCGTTATCCTCTTTAGATTCTTTTTTTACTTTAAATTTATCACTTGGATTTGCTGAAGTTGTTACAACTTCTTCTTTTGTTTTTTCTTCTTGTTTAAATGATACTTTATCTGGTTTTTTAGCATCATCTTTTTTGTCATCATTTAAGATATCATTAACCCCTAGGTTAAATTCATCAAATCCTGTAACTGATGATTTTGCACTTTCAATTTGATTTTTAAATTTATTTGCTTCTGCTTTCATATCAGAGATATTTAATTCATTGTCTAGAGTAGATTTTGCATCTTCAATACCACTTTTAAATTTTTTAAAAAATCGTGCAACTGATACCATAGCATCAGGTAATTTTTCTGGTCCTAGTGCAATAATTGCAATAATTGCAATAAGCAGTATTTCCATAAATCCCATTCCAAACATATAATGTCTCCATTCATTGATTAAAGGAGAGATTTTACCTTATTTTTGATAAAATCTATCTAATTATTTAAAAAGGTGTTAAATGAAATTATTAGTTTTACTTTTTATAGGTGTTGTTTTATATTTTATTGCAAGAAGTTATAAAACAGAAAAATTTGAAAATATTAAGTTTAATATAAAAGAGAATTTTCAAGGTGATTTACTTCACCATGAAGCAGGTTTATTAATTGCACTTATGGCAAAAGTTGCAAAGGCAGATGGTGGTGTTTGTGAATTAGAAGCTGAGATGTTAAAACATACATTTACAGATATATCTAGTCATTTTGAAAATAGCACTGAGATAAGAGAAAAATTAAAACAGATATATAACCAAGAGAAAAAAACTTTTGATAATACATTAGATATAGCACAGAAACTTCTTAAACTAACAAAAAATGACTATCAAAAAAGAGCCAAAATTTTAGAATATCTTTTAAACTTGGCTTTTATTGATAAAAATTTTAGTGAAGCAGAGCAAATGATTTGTGAAGATATTGCCAATGCTTTAGAGATAAAGCCAACTGATTTTAATCAAATGGTTAATAATTTTAAAAATTTCTATGCTTCTCAGGCTCAAAACCATGCAACAACACTAGAGCAAGCATATAAAATTTTAGAATCAACTAAAGAAGATAATGACAAAACTATAAAAAACAATTATAGAAAATTGGTGAAAAAACATCATCCTGATATTATTTCAGGGCAGGGTGCAAGTCAAAATATAATCGATGAAGCAACTAAAAAATTACAAGAAATAAATGAAGCTTATGAGATGATAAAAAAGAGTAGGAATATATAGTTGTTAGAAAATTTTGATAAAAATTATGAAGTTTGTAATTGTATAAAAGTTACAATAAATGATATAAAAAATGCTGTCATAAATGAAAGTGTTATTAGTTTGAGAGATTTACAAGAAAAAACCCATGCTGGAACAGAGTGCAGACACTGCTTAATGAGTGAGGGTGATTTTGGAAAAATTAAAAAAAGTATATATTGTAAAGATGTTTTGGGAGAATTAATAAATGGCTAAGAGTTTTCATCATTCTTTTGAAGTTTGCACATGTAAGCAAGTGACTTTAGGTGAGATTTTATTTGCAATAAAAGAAAATGGTGCAAATAGTATTGAAAAAATTGGTGAAAAAACTGATGCTGGCACTTGTTGTGGTTGCTGTGTAAGTAGTGAAAAAGATTTTGGTGAAGAGAAGATGGAATTGTATTTAACTAATATTTTAAATAAATTTGAGAAAGAAAATTAATGGAAGAGAAAGAGTACGTAATAAATGAAATAAAAAGCCTAATTTCAGCAACTGGCGAACAAACAGAAATTAATCCAAAATTTTTGGACTATTTTGATTTGGAAGAGTTATACGATATAAAAGAGAACTTACTTAGAAAAAAAGAGAATTTTAGAGAGAATAATAAAGGTTTTCTTGAAGAAATTTATGAAAAAACAAAAATAAATGAGATATAATTTATTAAAGGATAAAAATTATGGAATGGAAATATATAAAAGAACAATTAATAACATTTTTAAAAGATGAAGTAAGCAAAGCTGGTTTAAAAAGGGTAACCGTTGGTTTATCTGGTGGTTTAGATTCTGCTATTGTTGCTATTTTATGTAAAGAAGCTTTTGGTGAAAATATGAGTTGTGTACTTATGCCATCGCACTATTCAAGTGCAGGAAGTATAAAACATGCACTTGAAGTTTGTGAAAAGTTTGATATAGAACATGAAATTGTGGAAATTGCTCCAATGGTTAATGCCCATGAAAAATTTATGGATGGGGATAAACTTAGAATTGGTAACTTTAGTGCAAGAATGAGAATGTCAGTTCTATATGATGTAAGTGCTAGAGATAACTCTTTAGTTGTAGGAACTTCTAATAAAAGTGAAATTTTACTAGGATACGGAACTATTTTTGGAGATATAGCTTGTGCGATTAATCCAATAGGTGAAATGTATAAAAGTGATGAATATGAATTTGGAAAATTTTTAGGAGTTCCAGATTCTATTTTAGAAAAAAGACCAAGTGCTGATTTATGGGAAGGTCAAAGTGATGAAGATGAACTTGGATACTCTTATAAACAAATGGATGAAGTACTTAAAAAATTAGTTGATGAGGGTATTTCAAAAGAAGAACTAATAAATAATGGTATTGATAAAGAACTTATTGATATGATAACTTATAGAATGAAAGCTAACGCATTTAAAGGTAAGCTTCCAACAATCGCTAAAATTAAATGGAGTTAATATGAAAGAGATAGCTTTTTATAAATCATCAGTTGGGGAAGAAGAGTTAAATCAACTAAAGTCTGTTTTAGAATTAAATAAAGATAGTTCAAAAGTAGTTGAATTTGAAGAGAATATGGCAAAATTTATTGGTGCTAAATATGCTATTTCTACATGTAATGGAACAGCGGCATTACATTTAGCATTAAGTGCTATTAAATTAAAAAGAGGGGACAAAATATTAATGTCTGTAAACTCTTTTGTAAATGTGCCAGAGGTTGTAAGACATTTTGATGCAGAGCCAATTTTTATTGATATTAATATTGATGATATGAATATTGATTTAAATAAATTTGAAAAGGCATTAGAAGCAAATAATTCTAAAAAATTAAGAGGTGCAATTATCTCTTTTGTTGCTGGTCAAACTCCTGATTTAGATAGATTATATGCAATATGTAAAAAATATGAGATTATATTAATTGAAGATTGTACTTCTGCATTAGGAGTAACATATAATGATGAAACTGTTGGTTCTTTAAGTGCTGATATGACAGTTTTTTCAACAAACCCATCAAATGGTAAAACAGATGTAAGTAACTGTGGAGTTATTGTTACAAATAACGAAGAGTTGGCATCTCGTGCTAAATTACTTAGAACACATGCTGTTACAACTACTTATGATGATTATGGAAATTTAGATTATATTTATAATGTGGTTGATATTGGACATAAATATGATTTAAGTGAACTTGATGCAGCTTTTTCTCTTGCTCAACTTAAAAAAACGAATAGTTTTATAAAAAGAAGAAAAGAGATTGCAAAAATTTATAAAGAAAGACTTACTGGTGTAAAACATATTGAAATTCCTAAGCAAAAAGATGAGCATATTTTCACTCATTATATTATCAAAATCTCTAGAAATAGGGATGCTTTTGCAAGGGAGTTAAAAGATAGGGGGATTAATACTGGACTTAATTATATTCCTTTACATCTATTGACATATTATAAAGAAAAATATAGTATAAAAATTACTGAATTTGGTGGAGCTTTAACTTCATATCAACAAATTTTATCAATACCTATTTATCCAGGACTTACGGATGAAGAGATAAATTATATTTGTGACCAAATTATAGATATCGCTTCAGAGTGGATATAATTGTTGCTAAAACAAAAACTTAATAGTTGGATTGAAGAGTATCTCTTCTTTCCAACAACTTTTCAAAAAATCATCTCTTTTTTATTTATTCCATTTACCTTAATTTATATGCTTATCATCTCCTTTAAACGAATATCAGCTAAAAAGTTAGATTTTGCTATACCAGTTATTTCAGTTGGAAATTTAATTGTAGGTGGAAGTGGAAAAACTCCTATTACTATTGCATTGGCAAAAGAGAAAGAAAATGTTGCAATTATTTTAAGAGGTTATGGAAGAAAATCTGAAGGACTATATGTAATAAGCAACAAGGGAAAGATTTTAGAAGATATAAATACAAGTGGTGATGAAGCTATGTTATTGGCAAATTCTTTACCAAATGCAATTGTAATAGTTAGTGAAGATAGAGTAAAAGCTATTTTAAAAGCAAAAGAACTTGGAGCAAAAATATGCTTTTTAGATGATGGTTTTTCAAAGTATCATATAAATAAATTTGATATTTTATTAAAGCCTAAAAATGAGCCTGAAAATATATTTTGTTTGCCAAGTGGTGGATATAGAGAGCCTAAAATGATGTATTCAACTGCAAATATGGTTTTAAAAGAAGGTGTTGATTTTAATAGAATTATTAAATTTAAAAAAGATGGTGAAATTTTAGAAAAACTACCTTCTCAAATAGTAATATTAACTGCAATTTCTAAAGCAAAAAGACTTTTAGATTTTGTTCCAAAACCATGTGAACTTATCTCTTTTCCTGATCATTATAACTTTACTAAACTAGATATAGAAGTAGTTGAAAAATCTTATAATGGTTATACTATATTAACAACAGCAAAAGATTTTGTAAAGTTGAAAAAGTTTGATATTAAAAATTTGGTTTTGATGGATTTAGAAATTGAATTTAAAACAGATATTGATTTTTCAAGTTTAGAAAACTATATTAAAAGATATAAAGAACATAAATGACAAATATATATTATATGGATGAAGATAGTTTAGGTCATCTAGATGCAAAAAAAAGTATTAATTCTTTTCTTTGGAAGTTGTTATATAAAAGAGTTGAAAAAAGATTAAAAAACTCTATTATAAACATACAAAATATGAGAAAAATTGTTTTTAATAAAAAATTGCTTTTGCATTGTAAAATTGAAGGAACATTACCTTATGTTTTTTTAAGAAGAGACCCAAGTTGGTACTATGCAGAAGATGGAGAAGAGTATTTTATTCCATTTAGTATTTGTTTTACTGATGGAAATGTAAAATATGATATTGTCTTAGTAGATGGAAAAATTGACTTACGAAATGATAGTAAAATGAAAGGTGATCTTAGTAAAAAACTTTCACATACTCCTATTTTATTAATAAAAGTTTTAAAAGATATAGAAAAAAATTTTGAAATATTATTAAAATATATGGATGAAGAAGATAAAAAAGTTTAAATAAACAAGAAAAAAATCTTGTTTATTTGATTATATGTCCTACAAATTTTGACATGTTATTTAGTATCTTGCCACCTTTTCTAAATCCTAAGGCACAAGCTTCGTAAGCATAAAAAACACCTGCTTGGTAGTAATCACCATTTTCATCTTGAGGAAGTTCTACATACTCTTGATAAATAGCTTTAAATCCTTCATATTCACCATCTGTTTTAATATCTAAAGAGTTATCACTATTTATAATGGCAACATTTGCACCTTCTCTTCCAAAACATCTTTTTTCTACTTGTTTTTTACCAACTAATGGTTCAAAAGAAGTTTCTAGTAAAAGTGGATGATTTGGATATAAATCCCAAAGTATTTTCATGAATCCTTTTGATTGGAACATTAAAGTATATGCAGGGTTAAAGATAATTGCTTTTTGATTTGTGATTATCTCTTCTAAAATTAAAGCTAATTCACTCTCTTCTATGGCAATATTTTCCCAAGGTATAAGTTTAAACCAAAACTCAAAATTTACATCATCTTTGTAGATACCTTCATCATTGAATTGTACTTTATCCATAAATTCAAAATCAGTATTAAATCCAGCTTCAGATGCTATATGTTGTAAAAGCTTAGTAGTATTTTCATCTTCGCTACTTCCACTAATAGAAGAGAAAAGAATTTTCCATCCCAAATCTTTGTAATACTCTTTAAATCTTTCAATATCATCTTCCATTGTAATGATTCTTTTGAAGTTATCTTTTAGTGCTTCATATAGATTATTAAATTGGCTTGCTTCATTTAAATCATTTGCTTTTAACATAGCCCATTGAATAATTGCTGTTTCAAATAGTGAAGTAGGTGTATCTGCATTAAACTCAAGAAGTTTTATAGGTTTACCATTTATACCACCTGCTAAATCAAATCTTGAATAAAGATGCCAATGAACATCATTTTCCCAAGACTCTTTTATAAGATTGACTAAGTTAAATGGGATATTAATTTCGTGAAATAAATTATTATCTATAATATAATCACCAGCTTCACAAAACATATCATATAACTCATTTGTTGCTTCATAATAAGCATTTGCTTCTTCTTCAGTAATTTGTACTAATTCATCTGCTATATATGAAGTGTTATCTTGGTCTGTATGCCATACGAATCCTATTGATTCTAAATACTCTTTTGTAAGAGGTTTTATTTTTTGAAGTTTCATAAATTAACCACCAAAGCCACTTGATTTTGAACCAAATAATGAACTTGATTTTGATGTAGAACTGCTACTTCCAAAGAAACCACTTTTTTTTGTTGGGGTTGAACTTGCTTTTGTAAATGAACTTTGACTTTTAGAATATGTTTGAGGTGACTTATATTGTGTTGCCCTTTGGTTTTGAAAATTTTGGTTATTAAATAATTTATTACCAATCCATGAACCAATCATTGCTCCAGCAATTGATGATAATAATACTCCACCAAGTCCCATTCCACCATTTGATATTTCTGGATTAGTTAATGAAGATGTTCCTGCATCTATTTTTGCATTTTCTTCTTTTACTAATTTGTCTATCTCTTCTTGCGTTAATATTTTTTCACTTCCATCTGGTTTTCTTAGTACTATTGTAGTTTTTGACGCTGGAAACTCATCTGCAATAGCATATTTTCCATCAGCACTCTCTTCAATAATAACAAATGCTCCTTGCTTTTGAGTAGCATTTGTAAAGGCATTATTTTCTCCTTGTGTTTGGTTATTATTTCCTTTGTCTTCACAACCAGTTAAACCAGTAACTAAGAAAGCTCCAAGACTACCAACAAGTGCATAATTTGAGAATTTTTTTATATGTTTATTCAAATTTTATTCCTTTGTATTTTGATATATAATAATATAAAATACGCGTATTTTAGCATATTAGAATTAATAAAAAGTGAATAACAGAATAACTTTAATACTTTTTTAATGAATAAGTTTTTCAGCTAAAACGCACTATGATTTTGTATTAAAACTCAAGGATAATCATGTATTGCCAAACATCAGATAATTTTGAAAAAAATTGTATTCCAAAAACAGTTAATGCCTCTATTGCTGTGTTAACTCCTAAAGAGGATAAAGATTTTATTGTACGAAAAGTAACTTTAGCCAAAGATGGTTCTATGCCAAATCACACCAATGAAATACAACATCAACAATATGTTTTAAAAGGTGAAGCCAAAGTTATAGTTGGTAATGAAGAATACCATGCTAAAGAGGGAGATTTTATCTATATTCCAGCAGGTATAAACCATATGTACGAAGCATGTTATGGAAGTGAGTATGAATTTTTGTGTATGATTACGACTAAAGAAGATCATATTCAAATGATTTAGTATTTTGGTCAATAGAATATATTGACCAAAAAAAAGTAGCTGGTAAATAATTAAATTTTTTCTTTAATATCTACAGGTTTTTTTAAAGCTTCTCTCATTATTTCAATAGTTTTTGTATCTAAAATAGTATCTGTAAATAGTTCAAACGCTAAAACACCTTGATATAAAAGCATATCTTCACCATCTTTTGCTATTAAACCTTCTTCTCGTGCTAGTTTTAAAAATGGTGTTTCTTTTCCATATACACAGTCAAAAGCAAATTTAGCATTTAAAAATATACTTTCTAATGTAGTTTTTTTGATAGGATATTCATCATCTTTTAATCCAGCACTTGTTGAGTTTACAATTAAGTCATAATGATTCATTTGGAAATTATTCCAAGTATAAGTTTTAAAGCCTTGTTCTTTAAAAAAGTTAAGTTTTTCATTACTTCGGTTTAATATTCTAACTTCAATATTAGCTTCTTTAAGTGCCATTGCTATAGCTTTTGCAGTACCACCAGCACCTAAAATAAGTACAGAGTTTATTTTTCCAAAATCTTCTATGGCTTTCATAAATCCTGGGGCATCAGTATTATAAGCAAATAGTTTATTGTCTTTTTTAACGTATGTATTTACAGCTTTGATTTCATTTGCTATACCTACAACTTCATCAGCTAATTTATAAGCATCTTCTTTAAAAGGTACAGTTATATTTGCACCCCTTGCATTTTCTGAATTAAACACATCTTTTAACTTTTTAGCATCTGTTAATAGATATTTATCATAAAAAGAGTTAATGTTAAGATGACTAAAGGCACTGTTGTGCATTTGAGGGGATTTTGAGTGTTCTACTGGATTTCCAAATATTAAAAATTTTTCTTTTTCTTTTTGCGACATTGATTTCCTTAAAATAAAACGTGATTCTATCTAAAGAATAATAAGAGGATATTAAAAATTTTATGATAAATTAATATAAAAAGAATATGGGAAAAATATGGACACTATAAAAATGATAATAACAACTAAAGAAGATGGTAATATGGCATATCATGTGAATGATTTAAAAAGTAGTGTTGATGAAAATAGATTAAAAATATCTCAAAAACATAATTTTGATATATCAAAACTTAGATATATGAATCAAGTACATGGGGATAATATAGAAATAGTTGACTTCTCATCGCCTCTTCTAATAGATAACTGTGATGCTTTAATTACTAAAGAAAAAGATTTACCAATAATGGTTATAGTGGCTGATTGTATTCCTATATTTTTAAAAGATAGTGTAAAAGGTGTTATTGCTGTAGTACATGCAGGAAGAAACTCTACATTTTTAAATATAGTTCAAAAAACTGCACTTAAAATGATAGAAGAACTAGATTGTAAAAAAGAAGATATCTCTGTATATTTGGGACCATCTATTCAAAAATGTTGTTATGAAGTATCACCTGAATTGGAAGATATAGTAATTAAATCTTATGGAAAAGAGTTTTCACAAAATAGATATATTGATTTGCAAGGTATAAATGTAAAGCAGTTAAATGATATTGGTATTTTTAATATTGAAATATCAAATATTTGTACTAAATGTTCAAATAAACCATATTTTTCGTATAGAAATGATAAAGATTGTGGAAGGTTTGCAATTATTGCAGTATTATAAAGAGGAAAACCTCTTTATAATTATATATGTACTTTTTCAGTTTCTACTTCTATTTCATCCTCAATAAATGCTTTTTGTGAATTATAAACATTTTCATTTAATTCATTTTCACTTTTTGCAATTAATAAAGAAACCATAGCATCTCCTGTAACATTTACAGATGTTCTTGCCATATCTAATATTCTATCAATTCCAGCAATTATTGCAATTCCCTCTAATGGTAATCCAACAGTTGTTAATACTAAAGATAACATTATAAGTCCTGCACCAGGAACTCCTGCTGTTCCAATTGAAGCTAGAGTAGAAGTTAAAATTATCATCATATATTGACTAAAATCTAAATGTATTCCAAAAGCTTGTGCTACAAATACTGCACAAACACCTTGATAAAGCGCTGTACCATCCATATTTATAGTAGCACCTAAAGGCAATACAAAACTAGCAACAGGTTTAGATACACCAAGGTTATTTACAACATTTTCAGTTGTTATAGGAAGTGTACCTGAACTACTTGTCGTAGTAAATGCCACAGATTGAGCCCCTATAATTCCTTTAAAGAAATTTTTTGGATTTAATTTTGCAAAAAAAGCAATTCCTCCACCCATTGTGATTAAAACATGTAATATACATCCAAGATATACACATAAAATAACTTTTCCAAGACTAAGTAATACATCCATTCCATATGAAGCAGAAACCCAAGCCATCAAACCAAATACACCTATTGGTGCAAATTTAATAACTATTTCTGTCATTTTAAACATTGCTTCTGAAAATGAAACAAAAAATGACTTAACGTGTTTAGCTTTTTCACCAGCTAAATTGATAGATATACCTAACATAAGTGCAAAGAAGATAATTTGTAGTATATTACCATTTGCTAAACTTGACATTGGATTTTTTGTAACAATATTTAATAAAGTATCAATTAATCCAGGTGCACTTTTAGCTGTAACAGCAGTTGCACTACCTAAAGCAATTCCAGCTCCAGGTTCAAAAATAACACCTATACCTAAACCAATTGAAATAGCAATAGCTGTTGTAATTAAATATAAGGCAAAAGTTTTTAAACCAATTCTTTTCATCTTACTTAAATCATCCATTGAAACAATACCTGTAACTAATGTTACAAAAACTAAAGGTACAATTAACATTTTGATTAAGTTAACAAAAAGTGTTCCAAGCGGTTTTAGCATCAACGCATATTCACCCAAAGTTGTTCCTGCAATTAACCCCAATATTAAGGCACCAAAAATCTTTTTCCAAAGTGGTATTTCTTTCCAAAGTTCTACCATAATAACTCCTTTTTGATTTGAGTTATTATAAAAATTCAAAATGTTCTAAAAGGGATTTTTTTATAAAATTTAGAAAAATTTGTATATTTTATTCAATATTGATTTTGTATCCAATACCTTTTACTATTTTTATAGAATCTTCTGGTATTTTTTTTCGTAATCTTTTAACCAAACCACGAATATTTGTTAAGTTTGTAAATTCTCCATCCCATACATAATCTTCAATTTCATCAAAAGTAAAAATTTGATGACGATTTTTACATAAAAGCTCTAAAAAAAGTATCTCTTTTCTTGCCAGTTTAATTTCGCCATCTGGACCAGTTAGATATCTATCTTTAGGAAAATATAAAAAACCTTCACCTAGATTAATTTTACTTTTTTTAGTTAAACAAAGTTTATTAACTTTATGAATTAATTCATACATTAAAAATGGTTTTTTCAAATATTCATCACAACCAATTTCATATGAAGATTGAATTTTGTCTAATTCATGGTTAGAGCTTATGATTATTACGGGAATAGAAGGATTTTTTATACGGATTTTTTCTAAGATTGAAATACCATCAACTTTTGGTACATTTATATCTAATATAAAACATTGATAATATTCATCCAATTTTTCCATAACAGAAGAGCCATCTGTAAAAGCTTCAACTGTAAACCCTTCTTTTTCCAAAGAAGTTACAATAAAATTTAATAATTTTGTATTATCTTCTAATACTAAAATTTTCATTTGACAACTCCAATTTTATTACAAATTTTGTTCCTACATCCATTGGCTCAACACTAATTTTTCCATTCATTTTTTCTTCAATAATAACTTTTGTCATATATAAACCAATTCCATAACCTTTGCTTTTAGTAGTAAAGTATGGATCAAATATCTTTTTTAAACATATTTTATCTATCCCACATCCATTATCTTGAATCTCAATTTGTACATATTTTTTATTGTTAAATATATTTATATCTATTTTACCATCATACATTTCTATATTTTTTCTTTTTTCTAATATAGCTTCTTTTGCATTATTTACTATATTTAACATTGTTTGCATTAGTTCATTTGGATATCCATCAACAAGTAGTTTTGTGTTTTTTGCAATTTCAATATTGATGTCAATATAATTATATTTCATAGAGTGATGAACTATAGTCATCATTTTTATAATTGCATCTTTGATATTAAATGTAGTTTTGTTGCTTGAGGGTTTAATAAATTGATGAAAATCATTAATAGTATCTGTCATATAATAAATTTGAACCATAATATCATCAATGTATTTTTTATCTTCATCTTTTGATTTACTATTTGAACCGATGTGTTCTTGTACTAAAGTTGAAATTTCAATTAAAGGTTCTTTCCATTGGTGAGTTATCGAAGAGATTATCTCTCCAATTTCTGCTAATTTAGATTGTTGGATAATAAACTCTTGATGTTTTGCAGTTTTCGTATGCAAATATAATGTATATACCAACATAAAAATTAATAAGATTAATATAGGTGAAATCATAAATACTATGTTTATTAGTTTCCGATTTTTATCAAAAAAAGATTCAGGTGTATTAACCAAGCTATAAGGTGAATTAATATTAGCTGGATTTAAATTGAACTCTTTTATTTTTTTATAGTTAAATAAATATTGATATTTTTCATCTACTGTTATAAGTGGTTTCATATTTGGTTTATTTATCAAATCTAAAACTAACTCACCAGTAGCTTCTCCAATATGGCTTATTGAAAGTAGTTTTCCTCCTAGTGCACCATCTTTTAAAAAAAGAGTATCTGTTACAAAAGTTGGTAGTTTAAAAGAGTTAATAGCTGCACCAATTTCACGGTTTTTGTAAAATTCATTATTATCACCATTATAAAATCTCACAAAAAATATTGCTTCATTAGACTTGTGTTCAGAAAATCTTTGTTTTAGTTCTTTAAGTGTAGATTTTCTAATATATTCAATTTCAAATTTTGATTTGTATTTATTAATTGCTTTTTGAATTAGTATATTTGTATCTTTTGCATTACTACTTCTATCATTGATTATGTATAGTTTTTTTAATTTTGGCATCATAGTATCAATTGTAGCAATAATTCCTTCTATTGCTCGTTTTTCCATAACCCCAAATACTCTATCAGATAGATTATACTTTTCAATTTCTTCTGGTGAAAATTTTTCAATTCCTGAAAAAACTAATTTTTCATTGTTAAAAAATAATTCATTATAATTTTTTAGTGCAAATTCAAAAGCAAATTTATCAACTAAAAGTACGATATTGTATTTTCTATTTTTGAGTTGTAATTTATAAATTCTTAATAAACTATTATAGTATTCTGAAGAATTGATTCGTTTTGAATCCATATATAAAGTTGTAATTTCGATTTTTTTGTTTGTGTTTAAAACTTTTTTAACACCATCAATGAGTTCATCACTCCATTGAAAATCTTTATGGTATGAATTTATAATTAAAATTTGTATATTTTCCTTTTTTTGATTAGAAAAAAGGTTGCTTTGGAATACTAATAAAAAGAGAAATAATATGCAAACTTTATAATTCATTTAGCCTCACTTTGAATAAGTATAATCTTTTAAAAGATTTTCATTTATATTGGAAATTAATGCTCTTGCTAATATTGTACTTGGGTCAATTAACAAAACATCTTTATAAACTGTTTTGTCATTAAATGCCAAAGGAATTTCTGTACATCCCATAATAACAGCTTCTACTCCCATATTTTTTAATTTTACTATTTCGTTTTCAAATATTTTTTTAGCTTTTTTTGTTATTGGATTAGATTGTGCTTTTACTCCGTATTCAGTATTATATATAGCATCATGGCAATTATTTTTACCTCTTTCACTTGGATTTATAAATTTAAATTTATTCATTTTAACAAAATAGTTTTCATATAGTTTTGTTTCATATGTTCCTAATGTTCCAAGAAAACCTATATTATCAAGATTTGAATAATTTTTTTCTAAAAATTTATGTGTCTCTTCAACTATATTAAGAAGTTTTGCTTCACATTTTGCAATATTCATTAATTCACAAACCTTATCAAATATTTTTGGTGAATGGGCTGTATTGCAAGAAATTGCAATAACATTAGCTCCCATTTGTTCAAGTTTTAAAGCAGCACGAAAAAGGCCTTCTGCAGGATTAACTTTAACTTCATTTTTTAAGTATCCAGTTCTATCTGTAATATCAGAAGCATTGCTAATTAATATAACATCTATATAGTCTTGATCTTTTCCATATGTTTTTTGATTGTCATAAATTTTTCTATTTAAATCCAATCCAGCGTATGGTCCTACCCCTCCAATAATTCCTATTTTCATTTTATGCTCTTAAATAAGGTCTTATCATATTTTGTGGATGAATAATCTCATCTAGTTGCTCTTTAGATAATAGATTTTTTTCTAAAACTATATCATAAACTGATCTATTTTCATTTAATGCTTCTTTTGCAACCATAGTTGAATTTTCATATCCAATATGTGGATTAAGTGCAGTTACTAATCCAATACTATTTAATACTAACTCTTCACATCTTACTTCATTTGCTGTAATTCCATCAATACATTTATAAGCTAGACTTTCAAATGCTTTTTTCATCATATTTATTGAGTTAAATAGATTATATGCAATTATTGGCTCGAATACATTTAACTGTAATTGTCCTCCCTCACTAGCCATTGTAATAGTTACATCAGTTCCAATAACTTGATAAGCTACTTGATTAACCATTTCAGGAATAACAGGATTTACTTTTCCTGGCATAATAGAACTTCCAGGTTGCATCGCAGGAAGATTGATTTCATTGAATCCTGTTCTTGGACCAGAACTTAAAAGTCTTAGGTCATTACATATTTTTGAGATTTTTGCAGATACTCTTTTTAAAACACCAGATATTTGTACAAATGAACCTGTATCTTGAGTTGCTTCAACTAGATCACGTGCAGTTACAAAAGGTCTATTTGTAACTTCTTGCAGTTTTTTTTCTACAATTTTTACATAATTTGGGTGAGAGTTAATCCCTGTACCAATTGCTGTTGCTCCTAAATTCATCTCTCTGATTAATTGTTGAGATTCGATAAGTCTTTGTATATCTTCATCTATCATAATTGCGTAAGTATTAAATTCTTGTCCTAAAGTCATAGGAACTGCATCTTGAAGTTGAGTTCGACCCATTTTGATAACATTTTCAAATTCAATAGCTTTTTTTGCCATTGATTTTTCAAGAATTCTCATGGAATCAATAAGTTCAAATATTTTTTCATATAAAGTTATTTTGATTGCAGTTGGATAGACATCATTTGTAGATTGTGATAGGTTTACATCATTGTTTGGATGAAGATATTTATATTCTCCTTTATTATGACCCATTATTTCTAAAGCTCTATTTGCGATAACCTCATTTGCATTCATATTTGTTGATGTTCCAGCTCCCCCTTGAATCATATCTACGACAAATTCATCATGCAGTTTTCCTTCGATTATTTCATCACAAGCTTTACATATTGCATTTTTTTTATTTTCATCTAAACATTTTAGTTCAAAATTTGCCAATGCAGTAGCTTTTTTTACTTTAGCTAGTGATATGATAAATGTAGTAAATCCTGAAAGAGATACTCCTGTAACATCAAAATTTTCTTTTGCTCTTGCTGTTTGAATTCCATAATAGGCATCTTTTGGGATTTCTCTATCACCTATTAAATCATGTTCTATTCTCATTTAGTTTTTTCCTTTAAATTTCAATGGGAAAATCCTAATAAATAGAAATGTCCTAAAAGTGATTTTTTTTTAAGAAATAATAAAAAGATGTATTAAAAGTGTATAAGTTATGTAAAAATAATGTATTTAAGTCTTAAATATAAATTAAATAATATAGATTTATAAAAAATGTGATTTTTAAGTTTCGATTAGTTACAATTCTCGTCCAAATAAATAAAGGAGTCTATTTATGAGTAAACCTGTAACTAAAGAAGAAGCTTTAGATTACCATCAGTTTCCAAAACCAGGGAAATTGGAAATTGGTACAACAACAAAACTTGGAACACAAAGAGATTTAGCTTTGGCATATACGCCAGGGGTTGCTTTTCCATGTTTAGAAATAGAAAAAGATGCTAATAATGCGTTTAAATATACTGCTAAAAAAAATCTTGTAGCTGTTATATCAAATGGTACTGCTGTACTTGGATTAGGGGATATTGGAGCAGTGGCTTCAAAACCAGTTATGGAAGGGAAAGCTGTATTGTTTAAAAAATTTGCAGCTGTTGATTCATTTGATATTGAAGTAGATGAAACAGATATTGATAAATTTGTATCTATATGTAAAGCAATTTCTCCTACATTTGGTGGAATTAACTTAGAAGATATAAAAGCACCTGAATGTTTTGAAATTGAAAGAAAATTAATAGAAGAAGTTGATATTCCTGTTATGCACGATGACCAACATGGAACTGCAATAATTACAACAGCTGGATTAATCAATGCTTGTGAAATTATTGGTAAAAAACTTGAAGATTTAAAAGTAATTGTTATGGGAGCAGGGGCGGCTGCCATTTCATGTGCTAGAATGTATAAAGCAGTTGGTGTTCAAAATATTATTATGTGTGATTCTAAGGGTGTTATTCATGATGGAAGAGATGATTTAAATAAATATAAAGAAGAATTTTCTATAAAAGAATCATTGACAAAATTAGAAGCATTTAGAGATGCTGATGTAGTTTTAGGACTATCTAAACCTGGTACTTTTACTGAAGAACATATTGCAGTTATGGCTGATGAGCCAATCGTATTTGCATTAGCAAATCCAACACCTGAACTTTTTCCAGAAGACGTTTTTAAAATAAGAGATAAAGCAATCGTTGGAACAGGAAGAAGTGATTTTAACAATCAAGTAAATAATGTACTTGGATTTCCTTTTATTTTTAGAGGAGCACTTGATGTTCAAGCTAAAAAAATAAATATGCAAATGAAAAAAGCTGCGGCTTATGCTATTGCTGATTTGGCTAAAAAACCAGTAACTGCTGATGTAAAAGCTATATTTGGAGAACATTTGGCATTTTCAAAAGATTATATTATTCCAAAACCATTTGACAAAAGACTTATAGTAGAAGTATCATCTGCTGTTGCACAAGCTGCAGTAGAATCAGGGGTTTCTAGACTTAAAGATTTTGATTTAGTAGCTTATAAAGAAGAACTATCACAAATGATTTAATAAAAATAATGGTATTATTCCACTTTTAATTTGGAATAATACTATTATATGGGAATAAAATGAAAGAGTATATACTTTTAATAAACACTTCTGACTCTAAAGGACTTGTGTACAATGTATCAAAAGTTCTTTTTGCTAACAATTTAAATATCGAACAAAATGCAGAATATGTTGATGTAGAAACAAATAAATTTTTTATGAGAACAGTAATAACTGGTGATGTAAATGCCAAGATACTTTTAAAAGAGTTAACTGAAGTTTTGCCAAAAGAAACAGAACTTAAACTTAGAGAAAAATCAAAAAAAGATATTGTTTTATTAGCAACAAAAGAATCACATGTATTAGGTGATTTGCTTATTAGATATCTTGATGGTGAATTGGATGCAAATATAAAAGCTGTAATTGCAAACCATGATTATCTTAAAGACTTAGTTGAAAAGTTTGATATACCATTTCACTGTATAAGTGCAGATGGATTAGAAAGAGAAGAACACGAAGATTTAGTTATAGAAAAAATTAAAGAGTATAATCCAGAACTTATAGTATTAGCTAAATATATGAGAATTTTAACTCCAAAATTTGTTCAAGAATTCCCTCAACAAGTTTTAAATATTCACCATTCGTTTTTACCAGCATTTATTGGTGCAAATCCTTATAAACAAGCACATCACAGAGGTGTTAAGATTATAGGAGCTACTGCTCATTATGTTACAGATGATTTAGATGAAGGTCCAATTATTGCTCAAGATGTTGTAAGAGTTGACCATACTTTTTCTTGGCAAGATATGAGAATTGCTGGAAAAAATGTAGAAAAAGTTGTACTAGCAAATGCTCTTCAACTTCTACTGGAAGATAAAGTTTTTGTTTATGGTAATAAAACGGTAATTTTATAGTGTTTAATATAGTTTTATTAGAGCCAAGAATTCCTGGAAATGTTGGTACAATTGGACGACTTGCTTTTGCTTTAAATTGTAGATTACATTTAATAAAACCGTATGGTTTTGGTGAGATTACAGAAAAAGAAGTTAGACGTGCAGGACTTGATTATTGGTTTGATTTAGATGTAACTGAATATGAAAATATAGAAGATTTTTGGTCAAAAAATCCTCTTAATGATAGGCATTTTTTTGCAACAACAAAGACAAAACAAGTATATTTTGAAGTTTCTTATGAAGTAGGGGATTATTTTTATTTTGGTAGAGAAGATGCAGGTTTACCTGAAGATTTACTATCAAAAAATGAAAAAGGATGTATTACTATTCCTATGACAAACGATGCAAGAAGTTTAAATATGGCAAACTCTGTATCAATAGTAGCTTATGAGGCTTTACGGCAAAATTTTAAAGAGTTTAAATAAACTCTTTTTCTGCTTTTTTAATAAGTTTTTTTACTGCTTTTAATTTATCTTCTAATTTTTTCTCATCACTTTTTTTCTCACAATTTTTAAGTTTTTTCTTTAAACTAGCTTTTTTTTCATAGAGATTATTTATAATAATTTTTATTTCTTCTTCATTCTCTTTTATCTCTTCTTTGTCCCTTGTTAGGTAACTTTTGAAAGTTTTTATTAGTTTAGACAGCTTCATTGTTTTCTCCTAAAGTTCTGAGTTTTGCATCATTTACAAATAAAATATTTGCAATTCTAAATAAATTTTTACTTATATTCATGACACTTCCTGTATCATTCATTAAAGATATTCCCATTTTAGATGTAATTTTATTATTTCTTATTAGTTCATCTATTTTTTTATTGTTCTCATTTTCTAAAACTTCTAGATTATCTTTATACACTTGTATTTGAGTTGATGTTTCTATATCATCAATATCTTTACTTTTAAGTTGGTTTGTTCTTAAAATATTTAAGGCTAACTCTTTTTTTAAGGCTAAATATTCAGTTTTTATATATTCATTTTTACTATATAAGTATATGTTCATATTTTTTTGAATATCTCTTGTATCTTTTAAAATTTTAATTATGATATTAGATGAAAGCCTTAATTGTCCCACATAAAATAGTTGATTTGGATTCATGTTACTTTGTGATTTTAAAAGATAATCAACTATTTCTCCATATAGAGATTTTAAGTCATTATGGTAAATATCATCTAAATTTGTATCCATTTTATCAGGTGCTATAAGAACAGAATCAATATCTTTCTCTTCTTTTAAATCTGAAGTATGAATTGACAGAGCATGTAAGATTGCTTTTTGAGCATTGTCATATAAATGAATAACCTCTTTTTGAATAGAAACCATAGCATTATATGGAATTTTGATATTTGATTCATCAAGATATATAGGTTTTGATGATTTTTTAACTTTATCTTTTATTACTTTTGTTGATAGGCTGACAATATATGCAATAAATGGAAATAAAAGTATGATTCCAAGAAGATTAAATATGGTATGAAAAAGTGCTAATTTCATACTATAATTATCATTTGCAATTGAGAAAAATGGAGATATAAAATCAACAAAATCTTTTAAAATATGTATAAAAATAACAGCAACAATAGCTGTAATTATATTAAATATAAAATGTCCAAATGCTAGTCTTTTTCCATTTTCATTTGAAGTTAATGAGCCAATTATTGCAGTTACTGTTGTACCAATATTTGCTCCAATTGCAAGTGCAATAGCATCTATGTAGATAATATTTGCTCCTGAAAGGGCTGTAATAATTATGGCCATTGTGGCACTACTTGATTGGATAACAACTGTTGCTATTGCTCCAATTGCAATATAAATTAAAATACCTGTAAATCCACCAACAGAATATGAAGCTAAATTTATTGCTTCTTTTAATGTTTCAAATCCATCTTTCATATATGAAATACCTAAAAAGATAAATCCAAGTCCCAATAAAATATCTCCAAGACCTACATATTTTGAGTTATTTGAAAATCTAAATATAACACCAAAAATAATCATTGGCATTGCATATAAAGAGATTTTTATTTTAAGTCCAAATGCAGAAACAATCCATGCCGTAGTTGTACTTCCAAGATTTGCTCCAAAAACTATTGCCATACCTTGCGTTAAAGATATAAGTTCAACAGTTAAAAAAGAAATTACAATTACTGATATAAGCGATGAGCTTTGAACAATAGAGGTTGTAATAAAACCAGTTAATATGGATTTTAAATTAGTAGAGGTAAATTTCTCTAAAACTTTTTCTAATGCACCACCAGAAAATAGTTTAAAACCACTTTCCATAAAGTGCATACCTATAATAAATATTGCAATTCCAGTAGCTATTACTTTTACATTTTCACTTGAAATTATAAAATAAGCTAAAAGAAGTAAAATTAGGGGTAAAGTTAATTTTTTAATCATAAGTAATTATATATTAAAAAAATAGAAATACAACTATTTTATAAACTTTAGTGTAGAATTTTGTAAAAAATATTGGATAATAGATAATAAATGAGAATACTACTACTTGAAGATGACGAACTTTTTGCTCAAACTATTGAGGATTTTTTAGATGATGAGGGCTTTATTGTTGATATTGCAAATGACGGTGAAGAGGCATTGTCATTAAATTATAAAATAAATTATGATTTATATTTACTTGATATAAATGTACCAAAAATCAGTGGATTGGAACTTTTAAAGGATTTGAGAGAATCAGGAGATAATACTCCAGCTATATTTTTAACTTCATACAAAGACAAACAAACTTTAGAAGATGGATTTTTAAGTGGGGCAGATGATTATTTAAAAAAACCAATTGATTTAGATGAATTAATTTTAAGAATAAAATCACTTTTAAAAAGAGCAGGGAAACAAACAGAAAAGATAATGTTAGATGAAAATTTATTTTTTAATCCAAGTGATAGAAGAGTCTATAAGGATAATAGTGACATGAATTTACCTATGAAAGTGGTAGATTTGTTAGAACTATTTTTAGAAAATAGAGATAAAATAGTTACGAAAGAGATGATTGTAAGTAGATTATGGAGTGTGGAAGAGGACTATAGTGAAGGTTCTATACGAGTATATATAAATCATGTAAAAAAAATATTTACAAAAGAAAAAATTGTAAATATAAAGGGTGTAGGGTATAAACTTGAGTACTAAAAGAAAAAACTTTTTAATTTCAAACTCAATTTTAATTGCATTTATTGTGATTATGGTTTTGATTGCGAATTATTACTTAGTAACTACCTTTGGCTTCAACGAAGATACTTTTATAGCAATTACACTACTTTTAATTATCTTTGCTGTGGTTTTAAACTATTTTTTAAGTAAGCCACTTTTTGATCCTTTATTTAAAAGTGATAAAAACTTACAAAAAACTATAAAAGAGACTCTTCACGAGCTTAATATTCCAGCATCTACTATACAAGCAAATGTACAACTTTTAGAAAAAAATATAAAAGATGAAAAAAATGCAAAAAGATTACAGAGAATAAAACTTGCAACAAATGAACTTTTAAAGCTATACAATCAAATGGAATATGAGATAAAAAAAGAGATTGATAGAATCGATAAACAAGAGTTTTTAATTGATGAAATTTTGGAAAACTCTATTGATAAGTTTGAAGATATAAAAGGAACTATTACCATAGAAAATAGTGTTAAAAATATAATAATAAATAGTGATAAAAATGGTTTTCAAAAGATAATTGATAATCTTTTATCCAATGCCATAAAATATAATTGTAATAATGGAACAGTAAAGATAGATTTTAAAGATGGCATTTTATCTATTTTTAATACGGGTAAATCCATTGATACAAAAAATCTTTTTATTGTTTTTGACCAATATTTTCAAGAAGATATAACTACAAAAGGTTTTGGATTGGGGCTAAATATGGTAAAAGAGTTCTGCGATAAAAATCAAATTGAAATCAAAATTGAACCAAAAACTAATGGAACACAAATAAAATTAAATCTTACAAAATCTATATCTTAATAAAATCTTAAGAATAAAATTTAACATTTAATTAACACTTTTTCTTTAATATTCAGAAAAATATTAAGGAAGTGTATGAAAAAACTAAGTTTTATTTTATCAACATTATTACTTGGAAGTATCTCTTATGCTCAAGTTATTGAGTCACTAGATACGATAAATGTTGATTCGTCAACTATTGATGATAGATTTTCAAGTAAAAAAACAGAAGTTTCAACTACTACAACTATAAGTGCAGAACAAGTAGATGAAGCTCATACAGAAAATATTCAACAAGTTTTACAATCAATTCCAGGAATTACTACAGAAGTAAAAACTGGTGATTCTATAAAAATACATATTCGTGGTGTAGAAAACCAAATGTATATGGGTGAAAAACCAGGAGTTGCAGTTGTGATTGATGGTGTTCCTGTATTTGAAAGAACAGGAGCTGTTAATATTGATTTAGACAATATTGAATCAATAAAAGTGCTTAAAGGTGGAGCTAGTTATTTATTTGGTGATGATGCTTTAAGTGGAGCAGTAATTATTACTACAAAAAAAGGTGCTCACTATAATAACAATTTTGTAGCACTTGAGGGTGGAAGTTTTGGCTATAAAAAATTAGTAGCAAGAACAGGTTATTCAAATGATGTTGTAAATTTTCATGTTCAAGGAAGTGAAAGAAAAGCAGATGGATATCATGAAGATTCTAATTATAGTGCCAAATATTTCAATGGTAAATTACAATATTTTATAAATGATAGTTCTGATTTAACATTTGGTACAGAGTATTCAAAAAGAAAAAAAGATTCTCATGGAACTGTTGGTGGTGAAACAGAAGCTCAAATCAATCCAAAAAGTATTTATAACGATGATCAAGATAGTAGAGATTATACAAGAATGTATAATGTTGAGTTATTAAAACTTTTTTTAACTTATTCAAAAGATTTTACTGAAAATGTTAATTTATTGGTAAATACTTATTTATATACAGATGATACTTCATTTTGGTCATCACCTCAAACTAGAGATGGCAATTATGTACTTCAACCTAGTTATGATGATTTTGATTATGTCTTTGATAATATGTATGAACAAGTACAAAAGGGTGTTAAATCTGAATTAAGAACTTCGTCTAAAAGCTTTGCTACACTATTAGGTTTAGATTTAAGGGATAATGAATATAAAAACAAAGTAACATATAGGGTTAATCAGGCAAAAAGAACATTTGTAGTTACACCAAACTTTTTTGAAGCTGGTGATGAGAAGAGTAATGATACTACTGATGAAAATGTTTATGCAGTATATGGAGAATATAAACAAGGAATAACAAAAGACCTTACTGCAACTGCAAATTTACGATATGATAAAATAGAGTTAGATTATCGTGATTATAAAAATCAACATTTAGAAAAAGATTTTGATGTGTATTCATATAGAGTTGGTACAAACTATAACTTTACAAAAAATGATACAGTTTTTGTAAATTATTCAACAGGATTTAGAGCACCAACAATTAGTCAACTTTTTACAGGAAATACAAGTACTTATGGAAATACAGAAAATAATCCAAACTTAAAACCAGAAGAATCAAAAAACTATGAAATAGGTTTAAGGGGAACTGTATTTGAAAAATATAATTATGAAATGGCACTATTTAGAATAGACAGAAAAGATTTTATAATGAAAACATCAGGAAACTATGGTGGTTCTTCAAGTACAGCTACTGATATGTGGGATAATATTGGTGGTGCGAAACATCAAGGTTTAGAGATGTCTTTTAATTCAAATATTACTGATAAATTTTCATATAATTTAGCTTATACTTTTTTAGATGCTAGATATACCAATTATCATAATCTTGCTATTGATTTAGATGGAAATACAAATACTACCAATCTAAGTTATTTTGATGTTACAGGTAATCGTATTCCAAGAACTTCTAAACACTCTATAAATCTTATTTTAGATTATTTCATTGTACCTCAATGGAAATTTGAAACAGAGTTTGTAAAAAAATCAAGTTATTATGCTGATGATTTAAATAGATTAAAAATAAAAGGTCAAGAAGCAGTTAATTTATTAACCCAATATAAGATGAAAAGTAATGGATTAGATTGGTCGTTTTTTGCTCGTATAGATAATCTTTTTGATAACCAATACTATAACACAGCTAGAGCAAGTAGTGATAGGGATGATAATGGAACATTTGATAAAGAGGATTTATCAATAACTGTTAATCAAGGGCGAACCTTTACTTTTGGTCTTTCTATGAAATTTTAATAAAGAGGAAAATTATGATAGATTTTATAAAACGTGATAACAATGACATTTTTAAAATGCCATTACTTGGATTTATTTTTAAAAATAGATATTTTTTGATGTTTTTTCGGCTATTTATTGTGGGGCTTTTCTTTTATGCAATAATATATGGATTTTACAATTCATCTAGTGATAATATTTTTACTAAAGCAGTTTTTTGGGGACTATTTTGGCCATTTTTTATGGTTGTAACTTTAGGTTCATTTGGACGAATTTTTTGTGGTATTTGTCCCCATGGTTTTTTAGGTAAATATATTACAAAATTTGGTTTAAAAAAAGAGTTGCCAGTATTTTTAAGTAATCCTATGATTGGTGGATTATTGCTTGTTTTAGGTTGGTGGATGGTTTATTATATGTATCCAGGATTGTATAAAACTCCAACTGCAACAGCAATATTTTTTGTTGTTTTAACAATTTATGCTTTTATTTTTTTCTTTTTGTATAAAGATATGGCTTATTGTAAAAGTTTATGTCCTATAGGAGTTTTAACAAGAGCTTATTCAAAAGTAGGATTTACTTGGTTAGGTACTTATAAAAATGAGTGTTCACAGTGTAAAACTTTTGATTGTGCAAAAGCTTGTTCTTATAATCTGAAGCCATTTACTTTTGATAAAAAAAACTCTATGGAAGACTGTACTTTATGTATGGATTGTGCCAATAGTTGTGAAGCTGTTAGTTTCAAAGTTAAAGCACCATCATCAAGTTTATTTAAAAAGTTCAAATCTTTGAAATCTGAAACTTGGATTATACTTTTAATTACAGCTTCAATTAGTATTACTATGGGCTTCCATCATGCTTTAGGGAGAAGTGCTATTGTTGAGGATTTTATTTGGGTGAAAACTGCACGATATTTTGAGGGTATTTTTGATTTTGGAAGTATGGATGTAGTTGGTTTATTTGCTTTTTTATATGCTGTTGCTGTAACAATTGTTTTAAGTAGTGTTGGGATTTTTTTAGCTTCAAAAGTATTAAAAACTGAATTTAATACACTTTTTTACTCTTTGGGATTTGCTTTTGCTCCTATTTTTATAATTGGTGGATTGTCTCACCTTTGGGAGTTTTTCTTTTACAGTAATGCTAGCAAAATAGTAAATGGTTTTATTCAAGGTTTTGCTTTAAATATTGAGTATATAAAACCATTGGCTAGTAGAAAAGATACTTGGGTACATATTTTTGAGATTTTTACTTATTTGGCTGTTGTTTGGGCTTTTATAATTATGATTGCTCGTATAAGATTAGTAGAAGCATCAAAAATAAGAAAAATCATTGCTTTCCCATTGGCAAGTGCATTGATTATCTTTTATTTAGGTCTAAACTTTTACAAAATTTATGTTTATAAAGAGTATGGAGTACAGCAAAGAGAACATAATCATTCTAAACAAAGTGTTCAAATTCAAGGAGAAAAAAAACATGAACATTGAGTTACTAAAACACTTAGTTGATTATGGAGTCATTTTATTATTAGTTTTTATGAGTTTTTTATCTGTTTGGTTTTTTATAGAAAGAGTATTCTTTTTTAAAAGTATAAATATAAGTATATATAAAAATAAAAGAAATCTAGAGATTGCTTTGACAAAACATTTATCAATCATAGGAACTATTGCCTCAAACTCGCCATATATTGGTTTGCTAGGAACTGTTCTTGCTATTATGCTTACTTTTATGACAATGAGTTCAGGAGATATTGAGGCTACTAAAATAATGGCATCACTAGCTTTGGCTTTAAAAGCCACGGCTATTGGTTTAGTTGTTGCAATTATTTCTCAAATGTTTTATAACATTTTAGCTCGATATGCTGAAGTAATAGAAAGTCGTTATGATGAAATTACAGAAATTTAATTCTATAAATGTTATTCCTTTTATTGATGTTTTGTTAGTTTTATTGGCAATTGTATTGTTAACATCGACTTTTATTGCAAAAGGGGATATAAAAGTAGCTTTAGCTCAAGCAAGTAGTGCTACAACTTTGAGTGCAAAAAAAGAAACTGTAATAAGCATAAAAGAGAATAATTCTATATTCTTAAACAAATTACATATCTCTTTAGAAGCTTTAAAAGTAGAAATTAATGAATTAAATAAATCATCACATATTTATATAAGATGCGATAAAAAAGCTGATTTTGAAGCTTTTGTTTCAGTTTTAGACCTTTTAAAATCAAATAAATTTGAAAATATTTCTATAGTTACAAAGAAATAAAATGAAAAATAAAAAGCGATATACATATTCATTTTTGACAACTATATGTATTTATATCTTTATATTTTTTGTATTATTTTTTAGTTTTAGAGAAATTAATCAAATTAAAACTTTAAAAAATGAGAAGATTATTTCTATGAATCATATTTCTTTAATTGAACAAGAAAAAAAAGAAATAAAGAAAGAGGAAAAAGAATCAAAGAAAGAAGTTATAGAAAAGCCAATTGAGAAAAAAGAGAAAATAAAACCACAAAAAAAAGAACCCAAAAAAATTGAGAAAGTTGAAAAAATAAAAGAACAAAAAAAAGATAAAGAGATAAAAGAAGATAAAAAAGAGCAAGAAGCTATTAAAAAAAGTTCAAAAAGATATGAAGAGGTTTTTTTAGATGAAAATCTTCAAAAGATTGTTCAACTTATTCAAAAAAATGTGATTTATCCAAGACGAGCAAGGGAATATAAAATACAAGGGAAGGTTTTAGTTTTATTTAAAATTTTAATATCAGGAGAAGTTGAAGATATAAAAGCAATATCAGGTCATAGATTATTGATAAAATCAGCAATTGAAGCTATAAAAGAAGCATCAAAAGAGTTTCCAAAAGTTGAAAAAGAAATAATAATAAAAGTACCAATACAATATACACTTACATAAGCTTATTATTAAAAAGATGGTACTATTTGCCTATGAAAAATAGTTATAAAAGAATAGACGCTCACTTATCAAGTTTGGGATATTGTACAAGAAGTGATGCAAAGAAGTTTTTAAAAATAAATGAACTTTTTGTAAATGAAAATAGGATTTTTAACCCCTCAATTAAAGCCTATCATAATGATATTACTATAAATGGTGAAAATCTTGATCCTGAAACTTTAACAATACTTTTAAATAAACCTTCTGGAATTATTTGTTCACACAATGATGCAGGAGTGTTGATTTATTCGTTACTTCCTTTTAGATGGACTCAAAGAAATCCAAAAATTTCAACTATTGGTAGGCTTGATGTGGATACTACAGGAGCTATACTTTTAACAGATGATGGGACTTTAAATCATAAATTATCAAATCCTAAAAAGGATGTTGTAAAAGTTTATGAAGCCCATTTAAAAGAGCCATTAAAAGGTGATGAAGAGAAAATTTTTGCAAGTGGGGAATTACTTTTAAATGGTGAAAGTAAAGCTTTACTTCCTGCAAAGTTAGAAGTTCTTTCCCCCACTTGTGTTAGATTAGAAATCGTTGAGGGGAAATATCATCAAGTAAAAAGAATGTTTGCAGCTGTTGGAAATAGGGTACTAAAACTTCATAGAATAAGTTTTGATAAGTTTACTGTTGAAGATTTAAAAGAGGGTGAATATAAGCAAATAAGCTTATAAAAGTTATTTTAAATCCATAGTAAATTTAAAGTGTGTATTTTTCATACCTTCTCGTTGATAAAATTTGTGAGCCTTTTCTCTTATTTGATTGCAACAAACTTCGATTTGTAAGCAGTTGTTCTCTTTTGATATTTTATTAGCTTTATCTAAAAGTTTTTTACCTACACCCTTAGAACGGTACTCATTTTTAACGGCAAGTTCCATAATTTCTGCTATTTTTTCCACATGATGAAGTTGATATTCTACTCTTAGATTTAAGCAACCAACAATTAAATCATCATCTTGGGCAACAATTGAGTAAAAGTTTTCATTATTCAAATATTTAATAAATATTTGTTCAAATTTTTTATAATCTAATTGAGTACTTTCCATATCACAAATCAAATCATAAATATCTTTTAGGTCATCGATTTTTGCTAGACGTATATTCATTTTATTCCTTTTAAAAAATTGAAAACTTTTTAAATATTTTTTGCTCCAATTCTTTTACTGTTTCTATTGCATTTTCTTCATGATAAGAAAAACCCCAGTTTACTAAAATAGAGTCAATTCCTGCATTTGTTGCAGCTTGAATATCTTTGTGGCTATCTCCTACTAAAAGAGATTTTTCTTTTGTTGTGTTTATTTCATCAAGAATTTTATAAACCATTTCTGGATGTGGTTTTGGTTTTAAAACATCGTTATATCCAACTATTGTTTTAAAGTATTTTCCTATTTCGAGATGATTTAGCATCCTATTTGCAAATTCACTATTTGCATTTGTTGCAACAGTAAAGATAAAGTCATTTTTTAAATCTTCAAGTAACTCTTTTATACCATCGTATATTTCTAAATCAGTTAAACAATGCTCATAATAATATTTTTCAAAAAGTTCACCTTGCTGTTCAGTAAAGTGTTTAGTACCATAAAAAAATTCAGCAGAGTTTATATTTGGGTCATTTACATTTTCTAATATAAACTTTTTATCTAAGGCTTCAAAACCTAGGTTTTCTCTTACATAGTTTATAGTATTTGCAATCATTCCACCACTATTTATTAATGTTCCATCCATATCAAACATTATAAGTTTCATAAATTCTCCAAATTAAATTTTTCTATTAACACTTAATTAACATTGATTAAGTATTATTCCACTACAGATTTTGTATTACTCCTACATTTTATACAAAAGAATAACATAATAACACAAATAAAAGTCTCTCTTCAAACACCAGAAGTGAGACTTTTTTATTTCCTTACATCTTTCATAATCTCTTTCCAATCTCTTGAAAAATGTTTTTTTATATAAGCTTCTTTATGTGGAACTAAACATCCAGCACAGTTTTGATGAATGTAATCTTCGCCTTCATATTGAGCACCATCTTTACTATCTATATTACAGTAGGAATAAAGAGTTTTATCTTCAACTTTTTTAAATCCCTCATCTTTAAATCTAAAATTTGGACAGGCACACAAATAACAATTTAACTCTTCAAAGTCATGACATTTTTTATTCTCTTTATAAAGTGGACAAAAATCAGGTTCATTTTTAACCATATTATCAAATCTAAAATATTTAATAACTTCTTCATCACTTAAATCTTTTAATTTTTCCATGATATTTTGATGTCTAGTGGCATGTTTTTCAAACCATTCATTATAAGTCAAAGTATCTCCTTTAAATTGTCGTATTGTATTTAAATAGCTTTAATTTACCTTGAAATAAAAGATTTATTATCTTTTGAATATAATACGCGTATTTTAAATCAAAAGAAAGGAGAGTTTATGATAAGTAAAAGCAAAAAATATTTTACGCTTTTTGGAATGTTAGCAGCAACTGTTGATAGAAAAACATCATCTATTTATAGTTTGATTCATTCATTACTTGATAATCAAGTACCAAAAATAGTAAATATACTTATTTCAAGACAGCTAAAACCTGCAAAACTATATTCAACAAATAAAATAAAATAATTAGGAAAAATAAAAATGAACAAAAAAATAACTACAAGCTTTGTTGCAAGCTTTCTATTAGCAACATCAAACCTCTATTCACAACAGTTATCAGAAATCACCGTCGTAAGTGCTACTAAATCAGAACAATCAATAAAAGATGTTACTTCAGATATTGAAGTTATAACCAAAGAAGAGCTTGAAGAAAGACATTTTAGTAATGTAAGTGATGCTATAAAAAAACTAGCTGGAGTAAGTATAGTTAGTAATGGTGGTCTTGGACAAAATGATTCTTTATACATTAGAGGAATTGAGGCAAAAAGAATTTTAATTTTAATTGATGGGATAAGATATAACGAACCTGCTGGTTTAAGTGGTGCTCCTTTAGCTCAATTAAATATAGAAAATGTTGAGCAAATTGAAGTTGTAAAGGGTGCTCAATCTGGTATCTGGGGAGCAGATGCTAGTGGGGGTGTTATAAATATAATTACAACAAAAGCAAAAACTGGACTACATGGAAATATAGCTGTTGAGGCTGGAAGTTATAGAACAAAAAAGATAAATAGCAGTATTTCTACAAAGAATGATATAGGTTATGTAAAACTTGATGCAAGTAGATTATCTACTGATGGTATAAGCTCATATGAACCAAATGGTTATAAATGGGATAAATTAGGTTATGAAAATGACTTTTATATAAATAATACTTATAACATAGGAAGTGGTTTATATTTAAGTGATAAAGATGAATTAAACTTATCTTTTAAAAAAATATATGCCAAATATGCTTATGATAGTTCAAGTGCAGATAATAGTACAAATCAAACAAAACTTCAACATTATTTCAAATCTGTAAATTATTTACACAATGAAAACTCTTATCAATTAAAATTAAATGCACAACAATCAAAGTTTGATAGAACCCAAAATACTTTTAATGCAAAAAGTTTAGTAAATGAATTCTCATTACAAACAAATTTTAATTATTTAAAAAGTGATACTTTTGTTCTTGGTATTGATAAACAAAACTTTGAAGATATAAACAATAAAATTAAATATAATACAAAAGCTGTTTTTATTTCAAATACAAATAAAATAAATAGCTTTATTATAAATGAAACTTTGAGACATGATAGAAATAGCAAATTTAAGAAAAAAACAACTGGTAAAATTGGAATTAAATATAATATTGCTCAAGATATTGCTTTATCTTCAAATTTTGGAACAGCATATAATGCTCCAACTTTAAGTAATTTAAACTATACTCCAAGTTTATCACCTGAAACAACTAAATCATATGATATTAATTTTGAATATAAAGATTTAAAAATCACATATTTTAAAAATAAAATTAAAGATATGATTGAGTATGTTGCAGGTTCTTATCCAAATACACGATATGAAAATCTATCTGGTGAATCTATTTTTAAAGGTTTTGAAGTTAGTTATAGCAAAAATATTGTTGATAATACTTTATTGTCTTTAAATTACACTAATTCAAGCTCAAAAGATAATAAAGGTAATGACTTAGCAAGACGAGCAAAAGAGGAATTAAATCTATCTTTAGACTATTATGGAATAGAAAAGACACACATCAATTTAAATAGTTCTTATACTGGAAGAAGATATGATGATAGTGCAAAAACTAAAAAAACAGGTAATTACACACTTTGGAATGGCGTAATTAATTATGAAATCAAAAAAAATATAACAACTTATGTAAAAGTGGATAATATCTTTAATAAATATTATCAAACAATTTATAACTATGCAACTCCAAGAAGAAGTGCATATGTTGGTTTAAAGGTAAGTTTCTAATATGAAAATTTTTTTATCAATACTTATTTTAGTAATAAATTTACAAGCTAGTGAGAGAGTAGTTACTCTCTCTCCTTCTATAAATGAAATAGTATATTCATTAGGTGTTGGTAAAAATGTTGTTGCCAATACAAAATATTGTAGTTTTCCTGAAGAATCAAAGAGTGTAAAAAAGGTTGGTGGATATGCAACAATATCTTTAGAAAAGATATTGTCATCAAATCCAAGTGTTGTAATCTCTCAAGATTATGATGAAAAACTTCTTAAAAACTTGAAAAGTCTAAATATAAAAACTTTAACTTTTCAGACAGCTAGCATAGAAGATATTAGAAATACTATTTTTACTTTGGGGAATTATTTTAAAAAAGAACAAAAAGCTAAAGAGTTAATTTCAAGTATAAACAACTCATTAGCTTCTATAGCAGGTATTGTAAAAGATAAAAAAATATTAGTAGTAATAAGCCCTAAAAAAACACTTTCGAGACAAATTTATGTATCAGGTAACTATTTATATTTTGAAGATATTATAAAAGCTAGTGGAAACGTAAATGCTTTTCAATCAACAAGTAAAGCTCAACCTGTTTTAAATACAGAAAAGATAATCAATATAAATCCTGATATTATTGTTTTGTTAGCCCCTTTTTATGATGGAAAAACAGAAGAGTTAAATGAGATAAAAAAGCTATGGTTGGATTTGCCAATAAATGCCGCTAAAAACAAAGATGTATATGCTGTAGATAAGTTATATGCTGGAATTCCTAGTCAAAGAGTTGTTTATTTTATAGAAGATTTTAAAAAGATACTAGAAAATGTTAGAAATAAGTAATTACACAAGTTCTATTTTAGAAAATATAACTTTTCATATAAAAGAGAATGAAAACTTAATAATACTTGGACACAATGGTGCTGGTAAATCAACTTTGGCAAAAGTATTATCTAATTTAATTGAGAATGATAGTGTAAAAATATTTGATCAAAATATAAAAGAAATAAGTGATAAACAAAGGGCAACATTTATAAATTATATTCCTCCAAAGTTTGAGATTTTTGATGAATATATAACAACAAGAGAGTTTTTTGAACTTTCTTGTATAGATTTTGTAGATAATGAAAAGATTGATAAAGTAATTGAATTATTAAATTTAAAAAAACTAGAAAACAAATTTTGTACAACTTTTAGTTCAGGAGAAAAACAACTTCTTTTATTGGGTTCTAGTATTATGCACAATGCAGAAATTACAATATTTGATGAATTAACCGCAAACTTGGATATAAGTCGTATAAAAGAGGTATTTGATATTTTTCAATCAAATTTTTTAAAACAAAAAATCATCATAACTCATAATTTAGATTTAGCCTATGCTTTAAAATATAAAATTTTATATATGGATAGTGGTAAAATAGAGTTTTTTGGAGAGAATAAAGAGTTTTTTTCAAGTGATAATTTGAAGAGATTTTATAATAATTCTATAATAAAAGTTAATGAACATTTGGTGGTAAATTTATGAAAATATCACTTTATATTTTATCTATAGTTATTTTATTAATAGCTCCTTTTTTAGGTGAAATAACACTTAATGTAAATGATATTTTCAATAATACAACTATGAGTTATCAAGTTTTTTGGGATTTGAGAGTATCTAGGGTTTTATTGGCATTTTTTGTTGGTGGAATTTTAGCTTTAGGTGGACTTATTTTTCAAATAGTATTTAAAAATTCACTTATTACTCCATATACTTTAGGCATAGCAAGTGGGACTACACTTTTTACAGCGATTTCCATTGTATTTTTTCCTGCAATAATTTTGTCTATTTCATCAGCTTTTGGTTCACTTTTGACCATAACAATTCTTTATTTTATCTCTAAAAAAATAAATAAAGATAGTATTGCAGTCTCTACTAATTCTATTTTATTAATAGGAATTGCCTTATCATATTTTTATTCATCTGCTTTGATGTTAGTGTTTTATATGAGTAATTTAGAACAAAACTATTCAATAGTAAGATTTACTTTAGGTAGCCTAGATACGGTTGGTTTCTCAAGTGTTACAACGTTGTTACTTGTAAGTGCAATTTTATATGGTATTATTTATTGGAAAAAATCAGAAATAAAACTTTTACTTATCTCAAATGATACAGCTTTTTTAAAAGGTTTAAATGTACATAAATTAAATCTTCTTTTACTAATAGTTATATCTTTATGTGTTGGTATTAGTATAAGTTTTGTTGGACCAATAGGTTTTGTTGGTTTAGTAATACCTCATATTATTAAACTTATTTATAAAAAAAGTGCAGATAAACTTATTTTTCCAGTATTTTTTTATGGTGGAATTTTTTTGGTATCATCTGATTTGATTGCAAGAAATTTAAATACAGCTTCAACTTTGCCAATTGGAGTGGTAACTGCTTTTATAGGAGCTCCATTTTTTGTATATTTATTGGTAAAAAGAAATAAAAGGGGATAATATGAAAGCTATTTGTGTAAGTGCAAGTGCCTCAAATCAAGGTAAAACAGTTTTAACAACTGCTTTATTGTATCACTTTAGAAATTCAGTTAGACCTTTTAAAATGGGGCCTGATTTTATTGATCCTCAATTTCATAAAATAGTTTGCCAAACACCAAGTATAAATCTTGATAGATATATGATGAATAAAAAACAACTTCAATGGCTTTTTAATCATTATAGCGATAAAGAAGTTTCTGTTTGTGAAGGTGTGATGGGATTTTATGATGGACATGATAAAAATAGTAGTGCCTATGATATAACAAAACTTTTAAATATCCCTACAATAATTTTACTTGATGGAAGTGGAAGTTATATAACTGTAAGTGCTGTTTTAAAAGGTCTTAAAAGTTATAAAAAAGATAATACTATCAAAGCTGTTGTTTTAAATAAAATATCTTCACAAGATCATTATGAACTTATTAAAAAAATCATTGAAAAAGATTTCAAAGATATAAAAGTCTTAGGTTGGATAAAAAGTGGTATTGAAAGTTTAAGTGATACTCACTTGGGGCTTGACCTAAAGGATTTGAATAAAATAGAAAAAATAAGCCACGAAGTTTTAGAACATATCGATATAAAAAAGCTTGAAAAAATCTCTAAAATCAAAAAGAAAAAAAATATCAAATATCCTTTTAAAAAAATAGACAAAATAGATAAAAAACTTGCCCTTGTGTATGATAAAAACTTTTCATTTTTATATTATGATAATTTACAATTTTTAAAAGAGATTTTTAGAGAAGTTGTAATAGTTGATTCAACAAAAGATGAAATAATCCCTGAAAATACTGATGTTGTGTATATTTGTGGTGGTTATGTTGAAACAGATGAAGCCTATGATAGAGTTAAAAATTCCAATAAATTTAAAAACTCATTAATAAATCATGCTAAAGATAAAACGATATATGCCGAATGTGCAGGGCTTTTATATCTTGGCAATAAAGTTGATGAAAAAGATATGAGTTCTCTACTTGATGTAAGTTTTGTAAAAGAGAAAAGATTTCAAAGAATGGGATACTATTTCAATGAAGATGGCATAAAAGGTCATGCTTTTCACTATACGAAACCAACTGATGAAAACAGTGGATTTGATAGACTTTCTAAGTCTCAAGAGCTTATTGGAAAATTTGGTTCTTGGGAAAAAAATAAGGTTTTTGGAACCTTTTTACATTGTATGTTAAGGGGAAATATTAAACTAATAAAAAGAAGATTATTAGCATAACTAAAAGTAGGGCGTCGAATTTAGATTTAAATTCAAGTGCTTTTAAAATATCTTCTTTAGTAATATCTTCTCTTCCTTCACCAAAATAAGGCTTTTCTTTTATTTTCCCAAAGTATGAAGTAGGTCCTCCAAGTTTTATACCTAGACTTAACGCCATAGCTGAAATAGGATGTCCAGCATTTGGGCTTTCATGTTTTTTCCCATAAGAATTAAATTTTTTTAAAGCCTTATATGAATTAAAAAATAAAGCAATAAGTACAGCTGTTATTCTTGAAGGTATATAATTTACTATATCATCAAGTTTTGCACTTACTTTTCCAAAGTTTTCATATCTTTCATTTCTATATCCAACCATTGAATCAAGGGTATTAATAGCTTTATAAATAAATGCCCCTACCACCCCAAACAGTAAAATATAAAACATGGGAGCAATTACTCCATCACTTAAGTTTTCTGCATAGGTTTCAACTGCAGCTTTATTTATATCACTATTGCTCATATCTTTTGTATCACGGCTAACTAGCATAGATATAGCTTTCTTTGAGTCTTGGGCATAAATTACTTCTTTTACGCTATCATAAAGCATTTTAGATGAGATTGCAAATGAGCATAAAAAACCTTGAATTAAAAAATTATCAAAAAAGCTAAGAAAATATGTGATAATAAAAACAATACTAAGAAGTGATAAAGTTAAAGTAAAACCTCTTAATACCGAGTCTTTATAAAAACTTTTTTCAAACCACTTGATATAATCTCCCATAAATATAATAGGGTGCTTGAAAAACTTTATTTTTTCAAACTCTCCAAAAATATAGTCGATAAAATATGCTATGAAAAGTGTTAATAAATACATCAGTTAAACTCTTTTTTTAAAGCATGAATAAAATTTTTCATACTATTTTTTTCTTTGATTGCTATTCTTACAAAACTATCATTTAGAAAATCAAAGTTTGAACAATCTCTTATCATAATCTTGTATGATAAAAGCTTTTCTTGTAAAATAGGTGCAGTTATATTTTTAAGTTCAACTAACAAATAGTTTGCTTCACTTTTATATATCTTTTTTAGAAAATCAAATTTTTCTAAATGTTTAATTGTGTATTGTTTATTTTCTTCCGTAATTTTAATAGTTTTTTTTATAAAGTTTTTATCTTTGATTGCATTTTGTAAATAAATAGAATCAAAATGAGATATCTTCCACAAAGGCTCTTTTTCTTTTAGTTTTTTGATATTTTTTGATGTGGAAATTATAGTTCCCACTCTTATACTAGCACTGCTATAGATTTTTGTCATTGATTTTAGGATATAGAGTTTATCGTACTTTTTTAATCTGTTTATCATTGATTTTTTATCCGTAAAGTCTAAAAAACTCTCATCTATAAAAATAGTGCAGTTTTTTTCAATCCAAGATTTAAAAAGTTCTTTCAAATCATAATATTTACCATCAGGTGTTGAAGGATTTACAAAAATAACTAAAGAGTTCTTTTTTACCTCTTTTTTTATATTATCAAATCTATTTATCAAATCAATTTTATACTCAAAATTTTGTGCTGCTTTTTTATACTCTAAGTAAGCAGGAGAGTAGATAGTACAATGCTTTAAATCAAGATGTCTAAAAAAAGAAAAAATAGCACTACTTCCACCATTAAAAAGTTCTATTTCATCAGCTTTTACACTATATTTTTTTGCTATTATTTTATATAATTTTTCATATGTTGGATAGTTTGAAATATCTAGTTTATTTAGGTCTGTTTTGATATTGGGTTTTATAAAATTTATATTTGAAGATAGATCTATTATTTCACTTGTTTTTGAGCCAGTTTTTTTGCTAAAAGCTAAAATATCTCCACCATGACTAAATTGATTATTTGATTTCAAAAGTTCTCTTTTTTATCGAATGGTACTATAAAATTTATATATAACAAATAAGAGGAAAATAGTTTTAATGAAACAGTTTACAGCTTCAGACATAAGATGTTTAGAAGAGATAATTGAAGCAAGACGTGATGTAAGAGGAAATAGATTTATTGATAAAAAAATTGATGATGAAATTCTTGACAAACTTTTAAAAGCAGCATCAAATGCACCTTCAGTAGGTTTTTCACAGCCTTGGAAATTTGTTATTGTAAAAGATAAACAAAAAAGAGAAGAGATTTATCAAGATTTTGTAAAAGAGAATGAAAAAGCAAAAGAGATTTTTAAAGATAAAGAACTTTATAGTAAATTGAAGCTTGAAGGTATAAAAGAGTCATATTTTAATATTGCTGTTTTGTATGAAAAAAGTGATAAAAGAATACTTGGACAGACTACGCAGAAAAAAATGGGTGAATATAGTGTTGTATGTGCCATACAAAACTTTTGGCTTATGGCAAGAGCCTATAACATTGGAGTTGGTTGGGTAAGTATTTTAAAACCAAAAAGAGTAAAGAAGATTTTAAATATTGACAAAAAACACAAACTTATAGCTTATTTGACAGTTGGTTATGTGGATAAGTTTTTAGATGAACCAGAGCTTTTAACACTTGATTGGGAAAAAAGAAAAACACTACAAGATATCAAGGTTATCTAGTGGGTGTAAAAACAAAGATTTTTTATGAGGATATCAAACCATTTTTTGATATAAAAACTTTAGAAGAGACTAACAATGGCGAAAGTCACACGGTTTATATATTAGATGATGAGTATATATTAAAAATATATGAAGAGGAAAATATTTTTAATATTGATGCTGAAATTAAACTTTTAAATTATACAAGTAGTCTTTGTGTTCCTAAAATCATAAAAAATGATATTTTTATAAAAGGTAAAAGAGGTTTACTTTTTTCTAAAGCTAAGGGTGAAAGTGTAAAAGAGTTTGTAAAATCAACCCATTTGGAGCAAATAGCGCAGTTTTTAAAATCATTTCATAAAATAACCAAAGATAAAAAACATGACAATCTTTCAAGTTTTGGAAAGTCTGAATTAAAAGCATTGATAAAAAAAACGGAAAATCAAGCATTTGAAAAAGAGTTTGATTCTTTAAACATTGAGCTTAAAAATGATGGCATTATTCATGGAGATCTATTTTTAGATAATGCAACTTTTTGTGAAGATAAACTCACTTGTGTATTTGATTTTAGTGATGCTTGTGAGGGTGATTTTATTTTTGATTTAAGTGTTGTAGCTCTATCTTGGTGTAGTAATAAATCTGATGTTTTAGTGTTATTAGATGCTTATGATAAAAGTATAAGTTTAGAAGAATTTATACCATATTTAAGATATGCTTCACTTTATTATTGTGTTAAAAGACATTTGGCTAATAGAGATTATGATAATATAATTTTTAAGAAAAAATTTAAAGAATTGATATAGGAAAAAAATTGGTAAAAAATATTATAGGAAACATTGATTTTGCAGAGTTTTTAAGAGGCAAAAAGGCTACTTTTATGTTAGCCCTTAGTAATACACAAACTGTAAATATAGTAGGTATAACACAAGCTGGAATTCCAGGGAAGATACACTTAACTCCAACACTTGATAGTGAGTTTTTGTGTACAGGAGAGTTACGAAGTTTAGGTGAAATAGCTACAACACCAAGTGGTGTACCAACTCCTGCACTAATTACTAGAGCCATACATCTTTTAAATCCATATTCAAATATTGAATTACTAGATTTAGGACTTGAAGTATCTCCTCAAGTTGATTATTTCAAAACTCACTCTTTTGGAATAAGCCCCTCAAAATCAATAGCCCTTGATGCAAAAATTGATGCTTTAGATATTTTTCAAAAAGGTTTAGCTTTTGGGCAAAGTTATGAGTGTAATGATAACTATATAATATTAGGAGAAAGTGTTCCAAGTGGAACTACAACAGCCAGAGCTACTTGTGAAGCTTTAGGTTATGATTGTAAAGAGTTTTTTTCTAGTTCTTTTAAAGATGCACCAAATACTATTAGAGATGAAACTGTTAAAAATGCTCTTGAACATATAAGAAGTGATGATGATATTTTTGCCAAATTAGGGCGAGTATCTGATAATATGCAAATATTCAATGCTGGATTTATTCTAGGATTAAACAATAAAATGAAAATAATCCTAGCAGGTGGAACTCAAATGGCATCAGTCCTTCTAATTGTAAATTCTATATTAAGAACAATGGGTGGAGAATTTGATACTTCAAATTTAGCATTATGCACTACAAAATGGGTATATGAAGATAAAAATAGTGATATAAAAGCATTACTTGAAATGTTGGATTTTAAAGTAAATGCTTATTATGCAGATTTTGACTTCTCTTTATCAACTCATCCAGCCCTTAAACTTTATGACCAAGGTGAAGCAAAAGAGGGTGTTGGTGCAGGTGGAGCACTTATGTATGGACTTTTAAATGGATTATCGAAAGCTGATATTACCAAAAAAGTTGAAAGCTTTTTAGGATAAGTTTATGGATTTATTTATTGCTACATTTTTAAAAATATTTTTTATTATCACGCCATTTTTTGTTTTGTCTGTTTTTTTAACAGTAACCCATGATGCAACATCAAAAGAAAAAAAAGCTTTAGCCATAAGAGTTACAATTTCTGTGATTATTATAAGTTTAGTTCTACTATTTTTTGGAAAGCATATTTTTGCTGTTTTTGGTATAACTCTTGATGCTTTTAGAATAGGTGCAGGTGCATTACTTTTTTTATCAGCTGTTGACTTAATCAAAGGAAACAAAGATAGTGGAAAAGTAGGGGATAAAGATATCTCTCAACTAGCTGTTGTGCCTTTGGCAATACCTGTTACTATAGGACCTGGAACGATTGGTATCTTGTTGGTTATTGGAGCAACACTTAAAGATACTTCATCAATGATTATGGGAAGTTTAGCCTTAGTTTGTGCTGTATTAGTTGTGGGATTTATGCTTTATTCAGCAACTGTTTTTGAAAAAATCATAGGTAAGCAAGGCTTACTTGTAATATCAAAAATTACAGGGCTTTTTGTTGCTGCAATTTCTGCCCAAATTGTATTTACTGGTATTAAAAACTTTTTAGGACTATGATGAAGATATTATATTTTGGCGGACAAAAATCAGGTAAAAGTAATCTTGCAGAAGCAAAAACTATAGAGTTAGCAATTAATAAAAAACCATATTACATAGCAACTTATGATAATAGCTATGGCGATGAAGAGATGCAAAAAAGAGTTTTAAAACATCAAAATCAAAGAGCAAATAAGTTTGAAACCATAGAAGAGAAGTTTTTTTTATCAAAGGTTATCCAAGATAAAAATACATATTTGATAGATTGTATCTCCATGTGGCTTTTAAATGGTCTTGAAAAAGAAGAAGATAAACTTTTAGCAGAGATAGAAAAACTTTCACAAAAAGATGCAAATATAGTTTTTGTATTAAATGATGTAAGTAGCGGAGTAATCCCTTTTGAAAAAGTAAGTCGTAAGTATGTTGACTTAAGCGGAATCATTGGACAAAAGTTAGCAAGTATCTGTGATGAAGTTTATGAAGTGAAGCTTGGTCTTGCTCAAAGGTTGAAGTGATTTTTTTACTTTCTAAATAAATTTCAAAATTTTTAAACTTAAAAATTATGAAAGGAACGATATTTTTTTCATAAAAATAAAAGTTAAAAAAACAAGCTAAAATTTTGGTATTTTTTATATTATAATTTGTTATAAAAGTTTTCAAGAGGATAAATATGGAAGATATTAGATGTTCAAAATGTAATAAGAAAAGTAATAATAGTGAAAAATTAAGTGATAGTGTATTCATAATGAAAATAACTGATGATTTATTTTATTGTGACAAATGTGAAAATACTTTTAAAAAAATTTTCATAATAATTATTAAAGAAAATAAAAAAAAATGGAATTGTCCTGAATTATTTTTACATAAAATTATTAGTAAGTTGAATGATATTGATGTTAGTTTAGAAAAGATTATAAAAGAAATAAAAGAAGAGTGTAATACATCTTATATAATTCTTTTACAGAGGTTAAGAGAGTCTATCTTTAATACGGATAGTGAGCTTTATACTCTCGATGATATTTTTAATAATGTTAATAGATATAATTGACAAAAAATATAATAAACAATATAATAAACAATATAAAAGGAGTTTATTATGTATAAAACAGTTAAACCAACAACCTTTACTCTATCTTTAGAATTACTAGAAGACTTGGATACTATGTCAAAAGAATTAGGTAAAAAGAAAACAGCAATTATCTCTGAAGCTTTGGAAATGTATATGGATTATCAGGATATTCAACTTGCCAAAAAAAGATTATCTGAAAGTACAGGAACAATAAAAGCTGATGATTTTTTCAAAGATTTAGGCGTATAAATGTACACTTTGGAGTTTGAGAAGCCAGTAAAAAAAGACTTTAAAAATATAAATATCTCAGATATAAGATTTATAAAAGAGTCTTTGTATGATTTTGTAGAAAATTTTTCTTATGAATTTGAACAAGAGTTTTTAAAAATTGGAAAAATCAAAAAACTTCAAGGAGTAAGTGAAGAACTCTATAGACTAAAACTTAGAAGTTATAGAGTGATTTACAAAAAAGAGGAAGAAAAACTTATTATTTTAGTTGTAAGTGTAAAATCTCGTGAAAAATCGTATAAAAGATAAGCATAATCAAAAGAGTATGATTGACAATATTATCATATTACGATAATATTATTTAAATAAAAGTTATCATATTAGGATAATAAAATGTTGGCACCAATAGATTTTTTAAAAGAAAAATACATAGAACCAAACAAAATAACTCAAGATAAGCTTTGTGAAGTTCTTCAAATAGGTAAAAAAACAATCAGTGAACTTTATCAAAAGAAAAGAGGTTTTACCATACATACAGCAAAAAAGTTTGCTAAATTTTTTGGTTTAAAACCTGAATTTATTCTAATGAAACAAGTTGAATATGATTTATCTTTAGATAAAGAAGAGTATGATTTTATAAAGCCTTATAAGGAACTTTTTCAAGAAGAGAAAAAAATATCTACTGCAAAATGGATTTTATCAACGATAAACAACTCAATAAGTGATAAACGACTTCATTATGATTTAGATGATTTATATATAGTTTTTTCAACTGCAAACACAGATATAAAATATCAATATGCTATTACTACACTTTTTAATGAAGTAAGTTATGAGGATGTTATTAAGTATTGTGAAGTTTATGATATAGATAAATCAAATCTAAAAAAACTATATGAATACTACACTAATCAATACAAAACAAAGGCGATTTCACAATATGAATGGCTACTTAAATAATTTTGAACAGCAAATAAATACTTTAAATAGTATTTATTATGAATTATTAGCTCCTATTGAAAAGCAATCAGTCATAAAAAATTGGTGGGTATTTGGTGGAGGAACAGCTTTGGCTATGTTTCATTTTAATCATAGGAAATCTTTTGATATAGATATATTTATCACAGAATCACAGCTTTTTGATTTTTTAAATCCAAAATGGTACATAGATGAAACAAAAATATTTGACAATAATGAGTATCGATTTGATGGTATGACTCATCATGTCCAACTTAAAACAAAAGATGATATAAAAGTTGATTTTTTACTTAATGAATCAATTATAAATAAACCAATAAAAGATACAAAATTAGACATTGATTATGAACTTTTTTATGAATCAGTAGAAGATATAATTGCCAAAAAAATAAAATATAGAAAACAAGATAATCTCACAAGAGATATTTTCGATATAGCTATAGCTGTATCTTTTGATAAAAGTATTATTGAAAAACTTATTTTTTCTAGGTTTATTACATTTGAAGATTTAGAGGTTTTAAATAATTCACTTAACAAACTTGATGAGAAAAAATATATCTTAGAATTAGAAAAAATAGAACCCCAAACAAAAGAGTTTGAGAAAATTGCTTTAAATGGTAAAACTATTATTCAAGAAAATATTAAATCAATTATGAAATAAATAGGAAATATATAATGTCAAATCAAGAAAGAACTAAAGCAACAAAAGGTATTTTAATAGATGAATAACATCTCTATCTTTGGAACTTCAAGCGATGCTGGAAAATCAACTATTACTTTTGTAATAGCTAAGATTTTACAAGATTTAGGAGTAAATGTAGCTCCTTTTAAAGCTCAAAATGTATCAAACAATGCTTATGTTTGTGATGATGGTAGTGAGATTGCTGTTGCACAGTATTTTCAGGCTCAGGTTTTGAGAGTGCCTACTTCTTATCATCTAAATCCAGTTTTACTAAAATCAGGTCGAGGAAGTAGTGCTTCTGTTATTGTTGAGGGGCAAGTATTGGCTTCTAAGGATGTGCTTACTTATTATAAAGATTTAGACCTTTTAAAGCCTGCTGTTGATAGATGTTTTTCTTATCTTGATGAGAAGTATGATTGTCTTGTTTGTGAGGGTGCTGGAAGTCCTGTGGAACTTAATCTTATGGATAAGGACTTATCAAATATTTACATCGCTACAAAATACAATACAAAAATCATACTTGTTGCAGACATAGAAAAGGGTGGGGTTTTTGCTTCTATTTATGGGGTTAATAATCTTCTTCCAAAAGAGCTTCAAAAAAATGTAATAGGGGTGATTGTAAATAAATTCCGTGGAGATTTAAGTCTTTTTGATGAGGGTATAAAAATCATAGAAAATGATTTTAAGATATCAGTTCTTGGAGTGCTTCCTTATGTTCCTTTTAATCTTGGCTTTGAAGATTCTCAAAGTTTGAAAAACTATGCACAAAACTCTAAAGATAGTATTATAAGAGTAGGGGTTATTTCATATCCTTATATGAGTAATTACAACGATTTTGAGCCTTTGATTGCGGATAGTAACATAAACTTAGAGTTTATAGAAAACAATATTTCCCTTGATAAATTTGATATGATAATCTTACCTGGCTCAAAGTTAGTTATAAAAGACCTTTTATGGCTTAAATCAAACGGTTTATTTGAAAAGATAAAAGAGTACCAAAAAACTATCTTAGGGCTTTGTGGTGGTTATGAGATGATGTTTAATACTCTTGATGATAAATATGCTTTAGAAAATAGTATTGCTTGTAAAGAAGAGGGCTTTGCTTTTATAGATGATGAAATAGTATTTGAAAAAGACAAAGTCCTTAAAAAAGCCACTTATGATATCTTTGATTGTGAGATTGAAGGTTTTGAAATACATCATGGAGTTTCAAAAAAATATCCAATCTCTTATGAAAGAGATAATATCAAAGGTACTTTTATCCATGCTATTTTTGATAATGATAATATAAGAACAAAACTCTTTAAAGCCATAAATAATGAGTATAAAGAGTTTGATTTTAAAGTATATAAAAAAGATAAAATTGATAGTTTTATTTCTACCATGAAAGAAAAACTAGATGTAAATAAAATATGGGATAGCATAAATGAATAATTTTATTTTAGGTTTTAAATTTGCCCTTAGTTACTTTACAATTTTACCAGTGAAGTTTAAAGAAGAAGATGACTTATCCAAAAAAGAGATTTTGGCTTTTATGCTTTTTTCTTTGCCTTTAGTTGGTCTAATTATTGGGATTATTTCACTTACACTATATAGTTTTTTAGACCAATTATCTTGGTTTGGAGCAATAATATGTGCTGTTTCATATATGATTTTTTATGGTTTTATTCATACGGAAGCTATCATAGATGTAGTTGATGCTATATATGCAAAACATAGTGGAAAAGATGCCTATGAGGTTATAAAAGAGCCAACAATTGGGGCTATGGGTGTTTTATATGCTTTGGCTTTTTTTACACTTAAAATAGCTGGGATTGTATATTTGTTTTTAAATGATTATTTATTGGAGTTTTTATCAATCATTATTATAAGTCGTCTTATGGTTTTATTTGTGATTAAAAATTTTGATTTTAAATCATCTTTTGTAACTCAATTAAAAGAATCATTAAGTACAAATATTTTTTTAGTGGCAATACTTATTTTTACTTTTTTAAATATTTTTCTTATAGGATTTGAAGCTATTATTCTAACAATAGTCGCTTTCATTATTTCATATTTACTTGCACTGTTTATTAGGAAAAATGTAGGTTTTCTTAATGGTGATGCCTTAGGTAGTATATTGGAGTTATCGGAAGTTATATTGATTATATTTTTACTTATATTATAAGAAAATCTAATAATATTTTTTATAATATTTTAATAATATACGGATTATAATTGTTTTAGTTATTTGGCTTGACTAAGGACTTGATAGCTTTTGGAAGATGGGCAAAAGGTAGTGTTTTATTATATGTTACTTTCTCCTTCTCATAACATGATAATTCAACATTCATAGTGCCTTTATTTAAAAATAGTACCTTATATTTTATCCCTTCAAGAGTATAAGTTATATCTTTATTTCTGAAGTCTATTATCTCTTTTTTCTTTGCCATTAATTATTCCTTTACAAAAGAAGAGTACCAAAAAATGGATAATGAAAGTATAAAGTTAGTTCCTAATCGGTTAAAATTTTTTCCAGTAATGATGTTTGCAATTGTTATGGGATTATCTGGTCTTAGTTTAGTCTATGGAAAAGCCCATGAAGTATTGAATTTAAATAAAATGTTTTATGAGATACTTTCATATTTTACTATAGTTATTTTCTTAGTTATTTTAGTTACGTATATTTTAAAAATGATTAATTATATAGATGAAGTAAAACAAGAGTTTTCACATCCGATTCGAATAAACTTTTTTGCAGCTATCTCTATATCTTTTGTACTTGTATCGATGTTATTTCAGCCTTTGAACACTTATATTGCACATACATTATTTACAATAGGTACACTTTTACATCTATTTTTTACTTTTTATACACTTAGTTTTTGGATAAATAAATCTTTAAATATCCAACACTCAAACCCAGCATGGTTTATACCAATTGTAGGAAATCTTATTATTCCTGTTGGTGGAATAAATATTTTATGTAATAGTATTTTGATGTATTTTTTCTCAATCGGTATTTTCTTTTGGATAATTATGTTTTCAATTATATTAAATAGAATTATTTTCCATGATCAGTTTGCACAAAAATTTATGCCAACTCTTTTTATACTTATAGCACCACCAACTGTGGGACTTCTTGCATATTATAAGTTGACAGAACATTATGACATATTTGCTACAGTTTTATATAATTTAGGACTATTTTTTACACTATTGTTATTTTTTATGTACAAGAATTTTTTAAAAATCAAGTTTTTTATTTCATGGTGGGCATTTACTTTTCCTTTGGCTTCTATGGCTTTAGCTACACTTTTAGTTTATTCTATAAACAAAGAGATTATTTATTATTATTTGTCATATTTTTTTGTTTTTTGTGCGACAGCTATAGTTTGTATAGTTGCATTTAATACTTTGAAACATATTATGAAAAAAGAGATATGTATAATGGAATAGTAATTCTAATGGTAATATAATAAATTAATTGTATTAGAAGGTATTATTATGAATTATAAATATATAGGAAAAACTGGACTTAGAGTAACTGATATTTGTCTTGGAACTATGACTTTTGGGACAACAACTTCAAAAGAAGAAGCTTTTCAAATAATGGATAAAGCATACGATAGTGGCATAAACTTTTTTGATACTGCTGAAATATATCCTGTTCCTCCAACATCTGATTTGGGTGGATTAACTGAAAGTATAGTGGGAGAGTGGCTAAAAACAAAACCTAGAGATTCTGTTATTTTAGCTACAAAAGTTGCAGGTGCAGCTTCAGGATGGTTTGTACCTCCTACACGTCATGGTTTGACTGCGATAGATTCTTTTCATATCAAAAGAGCTATTGAAGGAAGTTTAAAAAGACTTCAAACTGATTATGTGGATTTATATCAAATGCACTGGCCAGATACTGTTGTGCCTATTGAAGAGTCATTAAAGGCCTTTGATGAGTTAGTAAAAGAAGGGAAAGTAAGATATATAGGAACTTCAAATGATAGTGCCTATGGTTTAACAAAAGCAAATGAAACTTCAAAATATAATAATCTAGCTAGATTTGAATCTATTCAAAACAATTTTTCACTTTTAAATCCTAGATTTTTAGATGAATTAAGTACCGTATGTAAAAAAGAACAAATATCTCTTTTGCCATATTCTCCAATAGCTGGTGGGGTTTTGAGTGGAAAATATAATAGTGGATTTTATCCAGAAGGTGCAAGATTCTCAATTTATATGGCAAATAAAAATAAAAGAGTCCAAGCTATGGCAAATAGATTTGTAAATGATAAAACAATAGAAGCTACAGCTAGATACTTAGATTTGGCAAAAAAATATAATATTAATCCAGTAACATTAGCAGTTGCTTGGTCAAAACAGCATGATTTTGTAGCTTCAACAATAATTGGTGCTAGAAAACTAGAGCAATTAGATGCTTCTTTGGAAGCTTTAAATATAAGTTTAAATGATGAGATTTTAGAAGAAATTCAAAAAATCCAAAAAGAAATCCCATATCCTATGGGATAATATTATAAGTTACATTTATCTTTTAAATGGATATACTTTTCCAATTATATTTTTTTGGGGGAGAAATGTATGAATAATCTTAGGATTTCAAAGAAGTTTTCATTTATAACTATAGCAGTAACTATAGTTATGTTTATAGTAAGTTTTTTTATTTTAGATAATAAAAAATCTATAATCGTTGAGGAAGTTATAAATAAAACAAAAAATGAGCTTCAAAAAACTGCAGAATTAAAAATAAATGGAAAATTTGAAGTTGGTATTTCTAATGCAATATCAATAGAAAATGATTCTATGATACAAAAATCACTTTTAGAGAACAATAGAGATTTAGCCATCGAAGCACTTTCAAGTCTATCTATTAAAATGAAAGAGTCAACACCATTTAAAAATATAAAAGTACATATTCATACAAGCGACAATAAGTCATTTGTTAGATCTTGGGCTACTGATAAATTTGGAGATGATTTATCATCTTTTAGACATAGTGTTGTTCAAGTAAATAAAGAAAAAAAAGTAGTAAATACTTTTGAAGTAGGGAAAGCAGGATTAAGCATACGTTCTGTTGTACCTGTTTATGCAAATGGGAATGAACATGTAGGTTCATTGGAATTTATGCAGGGAATTAACTCTGTTGCTAAAGAGTTTAATGAAAATGGTGATGCTTTTATTTTACTTATGGATAACTCTGTAGCTATTGCTGATACTTCAAAATTACTAAAACTTGATAACTACAGGGTATCTCAAAAGTTTTTAAATCAAGATTTTTATGATGATGCTAAAACTATTGATTTAAAAAAACTTTTAAATGATGGATATGTTCAATCAGCTAAATATTTTTATACATTTACTTATATAAAAGATTTTGAAGATAAAATTTTAGGTATATCACTTATTGGAAGAAAATATGAAGTAGTAAATGTGGCTGTTCATGGAGTTTCAGATATTATTTGGCAAGCTTCAGTATTGTTAGTTATTGCATTGATTTTATCTATGATTGCTAGTTTATTAACCCTAAAACAAACAGTTTTATCTCCAATTAAAAATTTAAAAGAATCTATCGATAAGTTAGTAAATAATACTACAAATGAATCTACTAAAATAGAGGTTAAATCAAATGATGAAATTGGTGAAGTTGTTAATAGCTTCAATAATTATTTAGATGATTTAAACAAGGGTAATAAACTTGATACTGAAGTTATTGAAGAGACAAAGTTAATTATTGAAAAAGTTAATAAAGGTCTTTTAAATGATAGAGTAATTAAAAAAGGTCATTCTCAATCAGTTAATCAACTTGTGGAAGAAGTAAACTCTATGATTGATGTTTTTCAAAAAAATCTATTGATGCTTTCAGATGTACTAATTAATCTATCAAATGCAAAATACGATACTAAAATGCCAAATGTTAAACTTACAGGTGTAGTGGCTTCTATTTTTAGTGGTATAAAAGTTACCCAATCAACTATAAATGAAGTTATGTGTTTAATAGACAATGCAAATAATAAATTAACTGCAAGTGCTTTTGAGCTAGCTGGAGCTTCTAAAAAGCTAAGTAACTCTTCAAATACACAAGCAGCATCTTTAGAAGAAACTGCAGCTGCCATTCAAGAGATTTCAGCGACTATTCAAAATAGTAGTGAAACAGCTTCAAAGATGTCTTCTTATGCAAAAAATGTAAGTGAATCAAATGAAGTAGGTAAACAACTTGCTTTTAAAACAGCAGAAGCGATGGAAGAGTTAAGTTCTAAAGTTAGTGCAATTAATGAGTCTATTTCAATAATTGACCAAATAGCCTTCCAAACAAATATACTATCACTTAATGCAGCTGTTGAAGCTGCAACAGCTGGTGAAGCTGGAAAAGGATTTGCAGTAGTTGCAGCAGAAGTGCGAAATCTAGCTTCAAGAAGTGCTGAAGCTGCTAAGGAAATAAAAGCCTTAGTAGAAGATGCAACTCAAAAAGCTACAGAGAGTAAAGATATATCTAATCAAATGATTTCAGGATATAACCAATTAAATGAAAATATTACATTGACAATTGGACTTATTGAAGATGTAACAACTGCAACAAAAGAGCAAGAATCAGCAATGAATCAAATTACTGATACTGTAAATTCTTTAGATCAAGCAACACAACAAAATGCTTCTCTAGCTTCTTCTATTAATGAAATGTCTAATATCACATCAAATCTTGCTGCCCAATTACAAAATACTGTAAATAGAACTGGTTTTGATAAAAGTGCAAGTGATAGAATCTGTGATGAAAATTTGATTTTTGATGCAAATAAATTAAAGTCAGACCATATCGCATTTAAAAATATAAATTTCTCTGAATGTAAAAAAGGTCATAGTTTTAAGGTGAAAACTCACCATGAGTGTAATTTAGGTAAATGGATTGATCAACATGAAAATACAGATTTTTCACAAACTAAAGAGTGGTCACATTTAAAAGAAGCTCATAAAGAAGTTCATAACTTAGTTCAGCAAACAGTTGATTTATATGCTTCTAGTGCTCCAAATAAAGAGATTTTTGATGTTACAGATAAAATAGAAAAAAATATAGATATAGTTTTTGATGCGTTAAATACAATTAGAGTAGAGAAGTGCAAAAATAGTTAGCAATATACTATTAACCAAATATAAATAGAAAATATTAAAAAAGTCTAATTTTTTTTGTCAAAGATATTGATTTCTCCTTTTTTTTCTAATAGAATATTATTAGACTAAAAAAGGAGTTATTCATGCTTGATGAAAAAATATTACTTTTACTAGACTGCAACATTTATAAATACAATTACACAAAACATTGTTTTCAAATAAGAAATTATTTTAAAGTAGATAATGACTCACTTATCCAAGAGTTAAAAGAGATTTTAAAAATATTAGAAGAAAATCAAATCAAATATAAAATAGAAAAAGATAACACTATTTTGGTACATAAATAGAAGGTAAATAGTTGGATGAAATAGATATCATAGATTTAAAAGAAGCATATAAATTAAGATATGAGTACTATAATTTTTATGAAAATAAAGAAACAAAATGGCATGAGAAATACAATAAACACAAACTCTATAATATTGTAGTTGAAAGTTTAGAGTATAGATTTCATGAGATAGGAAATATCATGCCAGAGCTTCTAAAAAAATCTAAATAATTAAATTTATTCTCCAAAATTAGCAAAAGCACTTTCAACACTTGGAATATTTTTATAAGAAGTTTTTGTTAGCGTTACTTTTTTTGTTTTAAGATCACAGATTGCAATTTTAAAACTAGAACCCATATATGGTTCTACAACACAAATAATCTTATCTTCAATTTGTCGTGTTGTATAAACAGTACCTTGTAATGAGGTAAAAAAGTATTTAGGATAAGTTAAAGGTGTGATTTCAACTATATCAATAGCCTCTTGATTTTCAAGGGTTTGCATTATATCCATGGCATCTTCATAATTATCAAATTGAATACACCAATCATCAAATTTTTTATTAAAATGTTGTAAATCTTCATCTAGAAATCCACCAGCTAAAGATTGTAAAGCAAATATAGACACATAAACACCTTGAAATATATTAAAATCTAAAAGTTGATTTTAACATATTTAGGTTTTAATTATGTAAAGAGGGTAAAATCAAGAAGAGCAACTAACATGGGAAATCCCCGCTATATCAAAAAACTCTAATGGTTTTTTTCTATAGTATTTTTTTTCTATTTCAGTAGATTGTTCATCATATGGATTTGCAATTATATTTTGCAATTCATGTATTAAAGTGTAATCACCATCTTTAGCCTCTTCATAAGCTGGAACTAAAAACCACTCTCTTAAGGTATATTTAGGGTTTATAGCTTTCATTTCTTTTGATGTTGCATTAACTTTTGATTTCCAGTTTTTAAGCCAATCTTTCCATTTATTTTTGATATTTTCATTATCTATTTGATAATAAAAACTTTTTTCTAGAGTAGAGATATCTTCTGGAATAGATGATAACTCCCGAAAAAATATTGTATAGTCAACTTTTGTTTCAATCATAAGGGATATAAGTGAGTTAAATAATTCTTCATCAAATTTATTTAGTCCAAGTTTAGAAGCCCACATCTTTTGTAATTTTTCTACCATTACTTTTGCAAAATTATTTCTAATAGTAGCCAAATTTTCTAAGGCATTTGGATATGCTTCAAGTAGTGGTGCTAAAGCGCTACAAAACATATTGAAGTTTTGTCTTGCTGCTTCAGGCTGATTAAAAAATGAGAAGTGCTTTCCTCCTCCAGTCCATGGCTGATAGTTAGGGTCAAACATATCAATAAATCCAAATGGACCATAATCTAAAGTAAATCCTCCAACAGCAGTATTATCACTATTAAAATTTCCTTGACAATATCCTACTCTTATCCAGTTTGCTACCAATAAAGTTAGCCGTTCACGAAATAACTTTGCAAATAAAAGTATTTTTTCTTCTAGTGGTAAGCTGATATCTATTTGCTCCTTGTATTCTCTATTTATGGCATGTAATACAATTTGTTCTAACTCTTCTTTTGCTTTTGGGTGTTCATTTTTTCGTGCACGTCTAGCAAAAAGTTCTAACTGACCAACTCTAATAAAAGATGGTGCAATTCTGGTAGTTATAGCAACAGCTTCTTCTATCATAACTTCTGGGTCTTTAGAATAAGAACCTTGTGTAAACCAAGGACGGCTCACTGTTTCAGTGTTTGAAGTATATAAACTCAAAGAACGAGAAGTTGGTACATTTAAAGCATACATAAGTTCTTGTGCTAAAAATTCTCTAATACTTGATCTTAAAACTGCACGACCATCTGCACCTCTACAATATGGTGTTTTTCCTCCACCTTTTAGTTGCATTTCCCATCGCTTACCATTTATGACTGTTTCAAGTATAGATATAGCTCTTCCATCGCCATATCCATTTCCTGTTTGAAATGGACACTGTTGATAATATTCTCTCCCATAAATGGAAAGGGCATATCCACATGCCCAACCAATATTATGCAATGGCTTTGGAACATTTGCCGTATCACCACTAAACATTTTCATAAAATCTTCAGATTGTGCTAACGAGTCAGCTAATCCCAACTCTTCAAAAAAAGTTTTACTGTGGGTAATATATTTTGGATTTTCTATAGGGGTAGGGATTACTGGTACATAGTGTCCATTATAAACCTCTCTAGGATAAAAGTTTTTTCCATCTTTGTTTGCTATAGGATCACAAACAAGAGTATTTATAAAAGAGTAATCAGCTAATTTAGCTAGTTCTTCAAGGGTATTGATTTTTTTGTTTTTCATATTATTTATATTTCTTCTTATTAATTTTTTCCAATATTATCATAAGCAGTTAAAAGAAATATCAAATAACAAAGTTAAAATAAAATTTAATATTAACCAACCCTTTAAAAGAGTAACTGTAAAATACTTCAAAATTAAAGAAAGTTTCTTAGGAGTTATCGAGTGAAAATACGAGTATATTATGAAGATACAGATTGTGGTGGAGTTGTTTATCACTCCAATTATTTAAACTTTTGTGAAAGAGCTAGAAGTGAGCTTTTTTTTCAAAAGGGATTAACTCCACATCAGCCTAGAGAATTTTTTGTTGTAAAATCACTTGAAGCAAACTATATAAGTCCTGCACTTTTTGGAGATGAACTTTTTATAAAAACTTCTCTTTTGGAAAAAAAATCTGCTTCATTAGTGTTAAACCAAGAGATATTTAAAGATGAAAAACTACTCTTTTCTATGAAAGTAAAAGTTGCATATTTAAAAGATGGCAAGCCATCAAAAATACCAAATGATATGTTTGAAGTGTTTAAAAATGATTAGATTTTTATTAATATTTTTGCTAGTTTTTAGCTGTAGTTTTGCTAGTAGTGAAATTTATTTTTTGCCAAAAGAGGCAAAAAAATCTAGGGATAAAATCATATCATTGATAGATAATTCTAAGAGTTCTATAGACTTAGCGATGTATAATCTATCATATAAAAAGCTTATAGATAGCTTAATTAATGCCTCAAAAAGAGGGCTAAAAGTAAAGATTTATTTAGATAAAGCTAAATTTAAGAAAAGTGATAAAATCAATAAAATATTAAAAGAAAATGGTATTGAATACAAGATTTTAGATAGAAAAAACCATTTAAAGCTTTTGATGGTGGATAAAAAGATAGCAATTTTTGGAACTGCGAACTGGACAAAAGAGTCTTTTGAAGATAATTATGAACTTATATTTTTAACTTCAGAAAAAGATGAAATAGAAAAAATAAAAACTATATTTTCTTCTTTGGAAAAAAATTATTAATTACTATTATTTTTTTACTACTATGCAAGTTTCAAACGGATAAAATATATAAAATTTAAAAAGGAAATTTAGTGTTAGAAATTTTTGTTATTGCTTATTGTTTTTATTTTATAGTAAATATTTATACCTCATTTATGCAAGTTGGTTTTATCCAAAATGCAAAAAAATTGTCACCTGTAATTTTGTCAAGTGATAAGTATGAAACAGCAGCTGAATATGCTGTAGAAAAAGAAAGAGCTTCTATAGTTTCTACTTTATATGATTTTGTGATTTTCTTTTTCTGGATAAAATTTGGACTAGGTTTTTTGGACTCATTGATTACTGTTCAAGAGTCTTGGCTGAAAGCTATTATATTTGTAGATGCTTTTATAATTATCAATTGGATTTTAGGTTTACCATTTGACTTATACTCAACTTTTAAATTAAATAAAAAATATGGTTTTTCAAATATGACTGCGAAACTATATATTATGGATACTATTAAAACAGGGATTATATTTTTAGTTGCTGGTTCTTTAGTTATTGCAGGTATTTCGTTTATAATTGAGTCTTTTCCTATGTGGTGGATTTGGGGCTTTGTTTTTATATTTGCTGTAATTATTTTAATTAATATGCTTTATCCAGTGATTAGAGATAAGATGTTTGATAAATTTGAGCCTTTGAAAGACAAAGAACTAGAAGAAAAAATCAATAATCTTCTAAAAGAAGTAGGATTTAAAAGTTCTGGTGTATTTTCTGTAGATGCAAGTAAAAGGGATAATAGGCTTAATGCTTATTTTGGAGGACTTGGAAGCACTAAAAGAGTAGTCTTGTTTGATACATTGATTGAAAAACTATCTCATAATGAATTACTTGCAGTGTTAGGGCATGAGTTAGGACACTTCAAAAATGGAGATATCTTAAAAAATATAGGAATCATGGGATTTGTTATGTTTGCATTTTTTGCTATCTTTGGAAACTTAGGGGATGAAATCTTTTTAGGATTGGACATCTCAAATGAACCATATGGGATTATTGTAGTATTTTTGATGTTTTCACCGATACTTTCATTTTTTCTTATGCCATTGATATCTCTTATTTCAAGACATAATGAATATGCAGCCGATGAGTTTGGTTCAAATTTACAATCAAAAGAGGATTTAGTAAGTGCTTTATTAAAACTTGCAAATGAGAATAAATCATTTCCGCTGTCTCATCCTTTGTATATTTTCTTTTATTATTCTCATCCACCATTAGTGGAAAGATTTAAAGAATTAGGTTTTGATGTTCACTCAAAGGATGAAGATGCCATGAAAGATGAGTTTAATTTAAATGTCTAATGAAATTCTAATCTTTATAGTTGTAGTTTTAATCTCTATACTAATTACATATTTTTTAGTGAAGTTAGTATATGAAAAAAAGCTATCGGCTTTAGTTTTTGAAAAAGAGTCTATTCAAAAAGAGATTATTCAAAAACTAGAGTTTGAGAAGATTAGATATGAAGAGTCTAAAAAGGCTATGAATAGTGAGTTTAAAGTAAGAATTGAATCTTATGATGAAAAACTACAGCTTTTAGAAGACTCAAAAAAACAGATGAAACTAGAGTTTGAATCTTTGGCAAATAAACTATTTGAAGAGAACTCAAAAAAATCATCACTAAACCTAAATCAAGTTTTAACACCATTTAAAGAGCAGTTAGATACTTTTGGGAAAAGAGTTAATGATATTTATAATGATGAGACAAAACAAAGGGTTACTCTTTTAACAGAGATTAAAAACCTAAAAGATTTAAACAATCAAATTTCCCAAGATGCAATAAATCTAACAAAAGCTTTAAAAGGTGAAAATAAAACCCAAGGTGATTGGGGTGAGATGATTTTATCTAAGATTTTGGAGCAAACAGGTCTTAGAGAAGGAATAGAGTACTCTACACAAGGAAGTTTTACTTCAGAAGAAGGGAAAAGACTACGTCCAGATGTAATTGTACATCTTCCACAAGAAAAGGATGTCATAATTGACTCTAAGGTATCACTTCTTGCATATACAAACTATGTGGAAAGTGAAGATGAAATTTTAAAAGAAAAGTATGCCAAAGAGTTAGTAAAATCTATTTATTCTCATATTAAAGGACTTAGTTCTAAAAACTATGATGAAATAAGTGATTTAAAGACTTTGGATTTTGTTTTGCTATTTATTCCTATTGAGGGTGCTTTTATGTTAGCAGCTTCAAAGGATAGTAATCTTTTCAAAGTAGCATTTGAAAGTAATATTATGCTTGTATCTCCATCAACTTTGTTTGTGACTCTACGAACCATAGAAAATATTTGGAGATATGAACATCAAAATGAAAATGCTTTGATTATCTCTAAAAAAGCGGCTGATTTATATGATAAGTTTGCAGCTTTTGTAAAAGATATAGAAAATATTGGTACTCACATAGATAGAACAAAAAAATCATATGATGAAGCTATCAATAAATTAAGTGTTGGAAAAGGCAATCTCTTAAAACGAGCACAAGAGTTTGAAGAGTTGGGTGTAAAAGCCAAAAAGAGTATTGATGAAAGTAAATTACTAGGTGAATAAAATGGAACTAATATTAGAGTTTGTACTTAATCTTTTAAAACTTTTAGATGCTATGAGTATCTATGTAATACTTGGGCTTTTTATAGCTGGAATTTTAAAACAGTTAATACCTGATGATTTTATATCTTCACATTTAGGTACAAACTCCACAACATCTGTAATAAAAGCAACAATTTTTGGAATTCCATTACCTGTTTGTTCATGTTCTGTTATACCTTTGGCACAAGGCTTAAAAAAAGAGGGTGCAAGTAAAGGTTCTATACAAAGTTTCTTAATTTCTACGCCTATTACTGGCGTGGATTCTATTTTGGCTACTTTTTCATTTTTTGGACTTGTTTTTACTATTTTTAGGCTTGTTAGTTCAGTAATCATTGCAATAATAGTTGGATTAGTACAAAATTTTGTAGAAAAAGAAGAAAAAGTTGAAATAAAACCTTCTTTTCAAGCATTTGCTCCAAATAGTTCTTTTAGTGTAAATGCTACATTTAAACCTCAAATTAATCCTAGCAGTGAAAATAAAGGCTCTTGTTGTAGCTCAAGTTCATGTTGTGATAGTTCTTCAAAAGCTAAAAAACCTTTTTCTTTAAAAAGTGCATTAAGTTATGGTTATGGAACACTTTTTTCTGATATGGCAAAATCTTTACTTATAGGGCTTATTTTAGGAGCTTTATTTACAACTTTTATGCCTCAAGAGTATGCAAAACTACTTTTTGATAACAAGATATTAACTTATTTTGTAATTTTAATTGTAGCTATTCCTTTATATACTTGTGCAACAGCTTCTTTACCAATTGCAGCTGCATTGATGTTGCACGGAATGAGTGCAGGGGCAGCTTTTATATTCTTAACGGCAGGACCAGCAACTAGTGCTGTTACTATGAGTGTAGTATATAAAATGCTAGGACGTACTTCTCTTGTAATTTATGTATCAGTTATATGTATTATGTCTTTAATTTTTGGATTCATTTTTGATTTATATTTTCAAAATCTTGAAGTTTTATCTATTTCACATGATATGGACGAATCAAATATTTTTAAATCTTTGGCTTCCCTAGCTATGTTGATACTTATTGTTTATCATTTATATAGATTAAAATTTCCAAAAAAAGGTGCAACATGTTGTTCGAACTGAGAAAAAATGATTTTAGATAAAAACTTAGATATAAATGAAAGATTTTCTCAAAATATAAAAATTTATACCCAAAAAGTAAATAATAAAAGTGATAGAGATACGATTGTACTTTCTGTATCAATTATAGAAGATACTTTAAATCAACTTTTAAAACATAAACTTGCTCAAGTATCACAAACAGCAGAATTACCAAATATGTCTTATTCTTCAAAAGTTGATTTATGTTTTAAAATGGAACTTATCAAAAGTGGTTTAAGAAGAACACTTCATGTTTTTGGTAATCTAGTAGAAAACTTTACAAGTGGTGAAGATAATCATGGCTTTGGTGATTTAAAAGTTCAAACAAATATTTTAGAATTATGTAAAATAAATGACAATGATATTTTTAATTTAATACTTGATTTGATAAATTCAGCTCCAACTATGGAATCAAATTATCAAAAAGTAGATGATTTGATAGAAGATATAGGTTGGAGTGGAACAGTTAAATTTATTTGTTCTATAATCAATGCTTCATTGATAGAAGCATTGGTAGAGTTAAAATAGTTTTATTTATTTGTCATACCAAAATATTTATGATAAATAAAAATTTTATTGCTATCTTTTAAAAATCCCCATTGTTTAAGGTTTTTTTCATCAATTGATTTAAAAGTGATTAGCTTATCATTTTTAAATTGTTCTTTTATTATTTTAGTACAATGGTCATTGAAATCTGGTAAAGAAATCATTTTATCTTTTTTTAGATTCTTTAAGATATTTTTTTCATTATTAGTAACTTCAAATATAGCACAAGAAGAGTACTCTCCTTTTATATTTAAAAAAGAAGTATAACTATTTAAGATTTTTGTTTCATTAGTGAATTCAATATTTGAAAAGCTTTTTAAATTATTTATATAATAACTATCCCTTGGAAAAAAAACTTCGTAAAATATAACTATATATGATATCCATATAAGCGAAAGTGCATATTTTATATAAGGTTTATAATTCCAGTATTTAATTGTTGACATGATAGGAAGTACTATTAAAAATAGTATTCCCATCAATACTATAATAATTTGTTCAAACATTATAAATCATTTAGTAATAATATATCAACTAATTCACCAGCTTTTATATCAGCACTATCTCTTTTTTGTATAAGTAGAGCAGGGCTACCAAGCATATTTGTCAATATTGCACTTGTCCCTTTTCTTTTTCCTTCAAAGTCAATTTTATATTCACCATCTTCATATTTTACATTACAAGCTGTAAACAGAGTTTTTTTCATCTTCATAGGAAAGTTTTCATTTATTCTAGCTTTTACAATAGGAAGTTTTCTATTTGAACCTTCAAATTTATAAATCATAGGCAGAAGATAAAGTATTGCACATACCGTTGAACTATATGCAAAGCCAGGTAAAGAAATAATAAGTTTTTCACCTTTCTTAGCAACTAGAATTGGACCTCCTGGTTTAATTGTCACTCCATGAAATAAAACTTCTGCACCAAGCTCTTTTTTTACAACATCTTGTACAAAATCATAATCACCTTTTGAAACACCACCTGTTGTAACAACAATATCAGAGTTTTCTAAGGCAGTTTTCATCATTTGAGTAATTGAATCCATATCATCTTTGATAACACCCATTTGAATAGTTTTTGCACCTGCTTTTTTTGCTAATGCTTCAACAGTAAGATGATTTGAACTTCTTATTTGTGCAATATTAGTTTGTGTTTCTCCAATATCTAGAATTTCACTTCCAGTACTTGCAATACTTACAATAACTTGAGAACAAACAGTTGCTTGTGCAATATTTAATGATGCCATTACGCCAATTTCTGCAAAACCTATAGTTGTACCTTTTTTTATAAGAACTTCATTTTTTTTGTAGTTTTCTCCAACTTCTCTTACTGCAAAACCTTGTGGCACTTTTTCAATAATTTTTATAGAGTCTCCTATAACTTCTACATTTTCTATTGGAATAAGTGTGTCAGAACCTTCTGGCATTAAAGAGCCTGTAAAAGTTTTAATACATACACCATTTTCTACTTTTGATTCTACAACATTTCCTGCAGGATTTTTATCTATGATTTTTAAATTAACTAACTTTTGATCTTCATATTTAATAGCATAACCATCCATCCCTGACGTTACAAATGCAGGTGAATTCTCACTTGCAATTATATCTGTAGCTAAAACTCTTCCTATTGCATTTGTTAAAAATAATTTTTCCTTTATTTTTTCTTTTAAAATAAAATTATTTAATATATTTAAAGATTCTTCATAATTTATAAAATTTAACATTTATTCCTCCCTTTTTTAGAAAATGATATTATCATAATCAATAAAAAAATTAACTTTATAAGCTATTTATATGGTGATTTTTTACCCCTAAAATAGCATTAACATAGCATATTACTTTTTTTTATATAAATTGCAAAAAATAATTGACTTCCTCATAAAAAATGGTAATAATATGTCAACGATTATATAATTTATAGTTATATAATGGCTGTTTATAATATCTATAAGTATAAGTAATTTATAAATATTTTTTTAACTATATTTATAAATTTTATTTATATTTTTCAATTATCATGAGGAGGATAAATGACAAGTAAGACTGATAGTTTTAATGAAAATGAAACTTCTACTCAAGAAGAAAAACTTAGTAGAAGAAGTTTTTTCAAAAAAACTGCTATTTATTCTGCTGGTGCAATTGCTGCAGCAAATGTTTTAGCGCCTGTAAAAGTTAAAGCGGATGATCCAGCAATTATGAATGAAGCACCGTGGGGGCAAAAATTAGGGGATCCTGTAGATAAAAATTTATACGGTTTACCTTCGCCATATGAGCATAATAATATAAGAAGAACACATTCATTGTTTTCTTCAGGTGATTATTATGCTTCTGTTTCAATGAGTCCAATTCATGAATCAGAAGGAATTGTAACACCAAATGGTCTGTTCTTTGTAAGAGATCATGGGGGTACAGCTCATATTGATCCAAAAGAGTGGAGATTAATGATTCACGGAAAAGTTAAGAAAGAAATTGTTTTAACTTTAGATGATTTAAAAAGATATCCAAGTGAATCAAGAATTTATTTTATTGAGTGTCCTGCAAATGGTGCTCCTGAATGGAGAGGTCCACAGTTTAACTCATTGCAGTTTATGAAGGGGCTTATGAGTGCTGCACAATGGACTGGAGTAATGTTAAAAACTATTCTTGAAGATGTTGGATTAGAAAAAGATGCAGTATGGATGCTTGCTGAAGGAAGTGATAACGCATCAAATCCAAGATCTATTCCAGTTGAAAAAGCTTTAGACGATGTAATGGTTGTTTGGGGACAAAATGGTGAAGCTCTTAGAGCAGAACAAGGTTATCCTGTAAGACTTATTGTTCCAGGATGGGAAGGTAACTTAAATACTAAATGGTTAAGAAGATTAGAGTTCTCTGATACTCCTTGGCATTCAAAAGAAGAAACATCTAAATATACTATGGTTCAACCTGGTGGAAAAGCTATTAGATTTTTCTGGGTAAATGAAGTTAACTCGGTAATTACTAGTCCATGTCCTGAAAAACCTTGGACTCACTTAAAAAAAGGTGATATGGTAGAAATTGAAGGTATTGCTTGGTCTGGTCATGGTACTATTACAGGTGTTGATATTTCACTTGATGGTGGAGATAACTGGGTTGAAGCTAGCTTAAAAGGTTTAGTTCTTCCAAAATCTTGGACAAGATTTTCTTATGTTATCAAATGGAATGGTAAGCCACTTTTATTAGCTAGTAGATCTAGAGATGACTTTGGAAATATCCAACCAACAATTGATCAAGAAACAAGTGCTGTTGGTGTTGAATCAATTTATCATAGAAATGCAATTGTAACTTGGGAAATTACTAGTAAAGGAGAGTGTAATAATGTTCAAATTAGAAAACACAACAAAAAAGCTTAAAACAACTCTTCTTTCATTGGGAGTTATTTCTTTATTTGCTGCTTCTGCTGTAGCAAATGAGTCATCTGTTGATGGTGCTGTAAAATATCCAACTAAAGATGGTAAATATGGTCCTTATCATATCAATACACAAAATGTGAAATATAATAATGGAAGAGCAGCTACTAAAAATGAAATTAATATTTGGAATGTAGATGTAAAACCAGATTTAAAAGATTTACCAGAATATGATACAGAAAAAGGTAAACCAGTTATGGAAGATGGTAAGCCAAAGATTGCAGAAGGTTCTGTAGAATGGGGTGAAGAACTTTATGATAAGAACTGTGGTATGTGTCATGGTGAATTTGGTGCAGGAGGAAAAGGTTATCCTACTCTTTCAGGTGGTAAAAAAGCTGATTTAGTTATTCAAAGACTTAATCCTGCTGATAAAGCACCTAATCCAAATGTTGCATTAAAAACTATTGGTTCTTATTGGCCATATGCTAGTACACTTTTTTGGTATATTAAAGACTCTATGCCATTTACTGCACCTAAAACTTTAACAAATAGTGAAGTTTATGCAATTACTGCTTTTTTACTTTCAGTTAATGATATAAAAGTAGATGGTGAAGAAATGGATTCTGAATTTGTATTAAATAAAGAAAATTTTCATAAAATAAAACTTCCAAATGAAGATGGTTTTTATCCTAATGTTAATACAAAAGACCCACGTGATGGACTTAACGAAGTAACTAAATTATTATCTAACCCTAAAATCTATGGTACTGGTACAAGATGTATGAAAGATTGTATTAAAGGTGATGTTAAGGAACTTTTGATGAGAATAAATGTTGATTTAGCACCAAATGCTAATCAACCAATTACTGCTGAAAGAAGTTGGAAAGAACCTGTAAGTGAGAACTCAGGGAAAGATCCAGTTGTTTCAGGGAATTACGATACATATTGTTCAGCATGTCACTCAAATAAAGCTATTGGCGCACCAGTATTTGGAGATAAAAATGCTTGGACAGAGGTTGTGAGTAAAGGTATGGATACTGTTTATAAAAATGCTATCAATGGAATAAATGCAATGCCTCCAAAAGGTGGTACTGTTTTATCTGATGATGAGTTTAAAAAAGTGGTAGACTATATAATTGACTCAAGCAAATAACAAAGGAGAATAGATGAAATTGATTAAAAACATATTAATGGCATCGGCTGTTACTGGTGTACTTGTTTCAAGTACATTTGCAAATGCTGATTTAGTGGCAAAAGGTGAAAAAATCTTTAATACTAAAAATTTAGGAAATTGTTTAGCATGTCATGCCGTAAATGGTAAAAATATTGATGGGCCAGGAAGTATGGGGCCTAAATTACAATATCTTTCTGCATGGCCAGAACAAGCTTTATATGACAAAATTTATGATCCTTATACTACAAATCCTATTTCGCAAATGCCTGCATTTGGAAAAAATGGTTGGTTAAGTGATAGTGAAATAAAAGCTTTAGTGGCTTATTTAAAAACAATTAATTAATATATTTAATAAAGGAAATAAAATGAATAGAAGAAATTTTTTAGGTTTAGGATTAGGTGCTGTAGCGGTTGCTTCTTTGGCACCAACTACATTAAGTGCAGTTGATTTTAGAGCTACAAAACCAAAAGCTTGGACAGCAACTAAAGTTGATGAAGCGATGAAAGAACTTTTTGGAACTACAACAACTAGTGAATCAAAAGTTAAAATCAAAGCTCCAGATATCGCTGAAAATGGTGCTGTTATCCCTGTTACTGTATCTTCTAAATTAGCTGGTTCTAAAGTAGCTATATTCCAAGATGCAAATCCAGAAGCTACTGTTGCTGTATTTACTGTTCCAAAAGGTGGAATCATAGATTATTCAATAAGAATAAAAATGGCTAAAACTGGAAAAGTAACTGCTGTTGTTGAAGCTGATGGTAAATTATATTCTGCTTCTAAAGAAGTAAAAGTAACTATTGGTGGATGTGGTGGTTGATTTAATTCCAACTCCACAAATAAATTTTAAATAATATATAGAAAAAAAGGAATTAAAATGGCTAAAAAATCTAGAATAAAAGTTAAAGAAAAAAATGGTGTAGTAACAGCAAAAGTTATGGCTAATCATGAAATGCTAAGTTATGCAGAAGCAAAAAAAGCTAAAAAAGAGGTGAATTTTATCACAAGTATGATAGCAACTTCAAAAGGTAATGTAGTATTTGAAATGTCTTCAAGTCAATTTTTATCAAAAAATCCATATATAAAATTTGATTTCCCAGGAAAATCAGGGGATGATTTTACTTTTACATGGACTGATTTAAAAGGTAATAAGCAAACTGACACAGCAACAATCAAATAATTAGCTACACAAACGTAGCTAATATTTAATAATGACAAGGAGATAAAATGTTATTAAAAATTGCAAAAACTACAGCTTTAGCTGCATTGACAGTTAGTGCACTACATGCAACTAATTATTCTGCACAAGCTGAGAAAGATAGATTAGAAGTAATTAAATATTTTGAAGCAAAATTTGAAGACCCTTTGAAAAATAAAAATACATTTTTCCCATACTCTACTGATGAAGAGTTAGAAAAATCTGAAAAAGGTCTTAAGCATGCTGATTTTGCTTTAGGTTCTTATTCTTTTAATAAAGATGGAAAATCTCAATATGAAGAGATTAAAGAGATGCCACCATATGAAGATGATGTTGATGCTGGTGCAAAATTATATGAGAAACAATTTGCAAATGGTAAATCAATGGCAACATGTTTCCCAAACCCTGCAATTATGGCAAGTTATCCTTATTTTGATGAAAAAAGAAAAGAAGTAGTTAGTTTAACTCAAGCTGTAAATGAGTGTTTAACTACAAATGGTGAAAAAGCTTGGAATACACAAAAAGGTGACATGGCTAAATTACAAGCATTTTTTGCTACTAAATCAGTTGAAGCAGAACAAAAAATTGATGTAAAAATTAATAGTGCTGAAGCCGCTGCTGCGTATGAAAGAGGGAAAGAGTATTATTATTCTCAAAGAGGATATTTAAAACTAAATTGTGCTGAATGTCATGTACAAGGTGCAGGGCAAAGAGTTAGAAATGAAAAACTTTCTCCACTTTTAGGTCAAATGACTCAATGGCCAGTTTATAGATTAAAATGGGCTGGACTTGGAACTCCTGAGAGAAGAATGTCTGGGTGTATTGTTGATGAAGGTCAAGTTCCACCAAAAGATACAAGTAAAGAGATGAAAGAGTTGTTATTCTTTATGTCTTATATGTCAAATGGTATGGCTATTGATGGTCCAGATATTAGAAAGTAGAGGTAATAAAAATGAAAATATTAACAACTTTAATTGTAACAGCATCTATTGCTGCAGTTATTTCAGGATGTACTTCTCAACCAAGCGTTGCAACAGCAGCAAAACTTGATTTAAATCAAGTTTGTAGCGTAGAGAAAAGTGGTATAAATAGTGTTATTACAACAGCAGCTGAATACAATGCTATTGCAAAAGCGGAGGGTGTTGAATTTATGAGACTTGGTATGACAGCTTCTCAATATGTTGAAGCTGTTCAAGCTGGAATTAAATCTGGTGCAAAAACTATTGAAATAGTTGATAAAAAGAAAAAAGTTACAGGAACTATGGATATAACTGAAGCCGCACAAAGAGCTTGTAGATTTGCTGTTGTTGCTTTACAACAAAAAGATGAAGCAAAAACATTTTGGAAACAATCAATGCCAGGTGTTGGTATAAAATACTAATTACATAAAATATTAAAGTCAAGGTTTTGCCTTGGCTTTTTTTCTGCACAATTTTTAAAAAGACATAGATAAAGATTAACAAAAAAACTTAAGGGGTGGAGTATGATGATGTTAAAAAAAGTAGCAATAGCTACATTGGTTTCAAGTTTGTGTATAAGTTCAAGTTTAGCAGAAGGAGCAAAATTTGTTCCGATTTCAAAGGGTGTTAAGTCTATTGAAATGAATTTAAATGGTGAAAAATTTACTTTGATGAGAAATCAAACACAAGGTAATAAAATCACTGATTTATATGTTACTACAGATAGAGGTGCGCCTCAACCTATGGTTTTAGCACCAGGTGTAGAGACTGTTGGTGAGTTAGAGTTTATTGAGCTTATGAAAAAAGCACAAACTGATAAAACTATTGCTGTTATTGATTCAAGAAAACCAGGATGGTTTGCTAGACTAAGAATTCCAGGTGCTATAAACGTACCTTATACAAATTTTGATGAAAAAGATACTGCAATTGAAATGATGGAAGATGAAATGGGTGTTGTTCAAAAATCTGATGGAACACTTGATTTTTCAAATGCAAAAACTTTAGCTTTATATTGTAATGGATATTGGTGTGGACAAACTCCTGGAATGGTTAAAAATGCAAAATTTGCATTATTAAAAATGGGTTACCCAGCAGAGAAAATAAAATACTATAGAGGTGGAATGCAAGCATGGACATCTTTAGGGTTTACTGTTGTTGGTGATGGTAAATAATTAGAAGGTTAATACATATGAGTAAACTAAGTAGAAGAGAATTTGTATATATGATGGCTGTACTTGGTGCTGCACCAGTATTTGCTAATTCACATACAAGAATGACAAATACTGGTAAGTTAGAAGATTACTATAAGCTAAAACCTTTTGGTAATGCAAGACTTATGCATATGACAGATTCTCATGCACAATTATTACCTGTATATTTCAGAGAACCAAGTGTAAATCTTGGTCTTTTTGGAAATTTAGGTAAACCTCCACATATTGTGGGTGAAAAGTTTTTGGATTATTATGGAATAAAAGGAAATGCAAGACTTGAGTATGCTTATTCTTGTGTAAACTTTGAAAAACATGCGAAAGCTATGGGTAAAACTGGTGGTTTTGCTCAAATTAAAACAGTTGTTGACTTTTTAAGAGATAGCTTTGGAAAAGAAAAAACTCTTTTACTAGATGGTGGAGATACTTGGCAAGGTTCTTGGACAGCTCTTCAAACAAGAGGTAAAGATATGGTTGGTGCTATGAATTTACTTGGTGTTGATATTGCTGTTGGGCACTGGGAGTTTACATATAAAGCCCAAGAAGTGCTAGAAAATGTAAAACTTCTAAATGCTGAGTTTTTAGCGCAAAATGTAAAAGTAAAAGAATCATCTTTATTTGATGGAAAAGCTGAAGCTTATGATGAAGATACTGGACATGCTTTTAAACCATATACTATAAAAGAGATAAATGGTTCTAGAATTGCAATTATAGGTCAAGCTTTCCCTTATACAACGATTGCAAATCCTCAAAGATTTATTCCTGATTGGACTTTCGCGATTGATGATGAGGGAATGCAAGAGTTAGTTGATAAAGTTAGGGATGAAGAAAAACCTGATGCTGTTATCGTATTATCTCATAACGGTTTTGATACAGATAAAAAGATGGCTGAAGTTTGTACTGGAATTGATTTTATTATGGGTGGACATACTCATGATGGTGTTCCTGAAGCAGTTCCTGTTAAAAATGAAGAAGGTGTTACATATGTTTGTAATGCGGGAAGTAATGGTAAGTTTTTAAATGTTCTTGATTTAGATATTCAAAAAGGGAAAATAAAAGACTTTAAATTTACATTATTGCCTATTTTTTCTGACTTGATTCCTGAAGATAAAGCTATGAAAAAATACATTGAAGATGTAAGAGCTCCATTTAAAAAAGAGTTAATGAGAGAAATTGCAACTACTGATGATACTTTATTTAGACGAGGAAACTTTAATGGTTCTTGGGATCAAATTATATGTGATGCTTTAGTTGACGTAAAAGATGCTGAAATCTCTTTATCACCTGGATTTAGATGGGGAACATCAGTAATGCCAGGTCAAGCAATTACTTTTGATGATTTAGCAACTCAAACTGCTATGACTTATCCTGAAACTTATAGACGAGCTATAACTGGTCAAGGTATAAAAGATATCTTAGAAGACGTTGCGGATAACTTATTCAATCCAGATCCATTTTACCAACAAGGTGGAGATATGGTAAGAACTGGCGGAATTTCATATAAGATTAATCCAAGTGCTAAAATTGGTGAAAGAATTTCTGATATTACACTTACAAGAAATGGTGAAAAACTTCAAGCTAAAAAAGAGTATCAAGTTGCTGGTTGGTCAACAGTTGGAGCGCAATCTCCAGGTGAGCCAGTATGGGAAACAGTTGAAACTTATTTAAGAAGTATTAAACATGTTAAAAATTTAAAAGTTGATACACCTGATATCATTGGAATAAAAGGTAATCCAGGTATTATCTAATCTTTTAGTTGAAAAAGTACAGTTTTACTGTACTTTTCTCAATTTAAAATGTAGTTATTGAACTCTATTTTAAATTAAGAATTAAGGAAGATAGATGATATTTAGGTTTGTTATAATTTTTCTCTTTTTATTTACTTTGCTTTTAAAAGCAGATTATATTGAGGGTAAAAAGATATTTAATGATAAGTGTTCTTCTTGTCATGGTACTTATATTTCCATATCAAGTTTAAAAACTAATTTTTTTGAAAAAAAGAATACTTTATATAATTTAGACACTCCAACAGAAAATATGTTAGCTTACGCAATTATGGATAGTTCTAAAAAAATTGGAGATCCTGAAGATTCTGAAATGAGACAAATAGAGATTGAAGAGTTTTTAAAGTCTTATTTGGCAAAACCAGATTTAAATAATAGTGTTTGTGATCCAATGATTACGAAGTATTATAAGAAAAAAGAACCTATAAAAATAAGTGACAATGAAGCTACAAATTTAGCTCAATTTTTTATGGAATATAAAAAACAAAGAGAATTAGCCCATCCAAAAGCTTTAAAAGTATTAGAAAAGGGTTATGATGAAAAAGATATTTTAAAAAAAGCTAAAGAAGAAAATAAATCAATTATAATTTTTGCTACATCACAAACTTGTCATTTCTGTAAAAAGATGAAAAATAATGTTTTAAATAAAGATGATATTCAATCTTTAATTGATAAAGATTTTATTTTTTTAGAAGTAGATGTTGATAATGTAGAGTTACCTTTTGATTTAAAAAAGAATTTTTATGGAATGACACCTACATTTTTCTTTATATCAAATGAAAATAAGCTATTAAATATTTATCCAGGGGCATGGGTAAAAGATGATTTTATAGCAATTTTAAAGGAAAATATTAATAAATGAAGTTATTGGGAAAAGTTTTAGGTACATATCGTGCAAACAAAGATTCAAAAAGTTCAATGCCTAGACCAAAAGTAGATTTTTTAAATTTAATCGAAAACTATGGTATTGAAAATGATAAATTTGCACAAAAAGATTTGGACAAAACAGTTATGATTTTGGGAATTAATAGTTATGATAAATCGTATGAACACAATATATCCTTGGAGTTTGGTAGTTTAGGAGAAAATATTTTATTTGATTTTAATCCACATGATTTAGAAGTGGGGACAATATTGAAAATAAATAATGCAGAAATCGAAATTACAGAAAAGTGTACTATTTGTAATCATTTGTCAATTTTTGATAAAAAATTACCAAAAATTGTAAAAGATTGTAGAGGATTGTATTGTAAAATATTAAAAAATGGTACAATTGAGAAAGATAATGATGTATATATAAAGGGGTAATATGAAAAAAATTATTTTATTTGTTTTATTAGCTACTTTTACTTTTGCAAGTTCGACATTTAGTGATCCTCAACCAACTTTTGAAAAGCCAAGAAGGGTTGTGTTTCAGTTATTTGATTCTGATGTAAGTAAAGTAAATCATAACTTGAGCTCAATTTATAATATTTTAAAAGAGTATCCAAGTGAGACTTTAAAAATTGTTGTTGTAACCTATGGAAATGGAATGAGAGCTTTAAGAAAAGATTATGATAAGGCTACGTTAAATAGAATCACTTCTTTGATGGAATATGATGTGGAATTTATAGGTTGTAGAAATACTATGGAAACAATGAAATGGAATGAAGATGAATTTATTGATGATGTTTCATATGTTCAAGCAGGGATTGTTGAATTAATTGAGCGAAAAGTTGCTGGCTATGTTGGTATAATAGCTTATTAGTAGGAGAAAATTATGAAAAAGTTTTTTTTAGTATTTATTAGTTTTATTTTTTTTGCTTTGAATTTATCTGCTGAAAAAATAAGTCATGAAGAGTGTTTAGAAAAGGGGGAAGATTATTTATTTGCTAGTGGTGAATGTATTCATTATTTTAAAAGTAAAGGTGATAGAGAAGGGTATTTAAATATAATTGTTCATGGAACATGGCCTGATGGAACAAATGTATTAGGAAGATATTCTCCTTTTGCTGAAACGATAGCTTTAAATACAGATATTACAACTGTTGCAGTTGCTCTTCCTGGATATTCTGATTCTTCTACAAATAATTTTACAGCTTTAGCACATGAAGGAGTTAAGAATTTAGCTGCAAAGGAAGAGTATATAAACTTTTTGGTGGATTTGATAAAAGAGTTAAAAGATAGATTTGAAGCTCAAACTATTACTTATATCGGACATAGTGCTGGCGCAATGATGGGAGCAACAGTTACTGGTTTTGAACCAGACCTAATTCAAAATGCAGTTTTAGTTGGTGGTAGATACGATATCCATGAAAAAGATAAATCAACTGGCTTAATATCTATTATTGACGTAATTGATAAAGTAAGTAAAGAGACTAAATTTTTACTTATATATGGTGAAAATGATAAAATATCAGAACCAAATGTTACTAAAGACTTTTATGAAATAGCTTCTAAAAAAGGTTTAGATGCAAAATTGATAAAAGTTAAAAATGGTGTTCACTTAGATTTAGATATGAGTGATACATCAGTTGAAGCCATAACTAAATTTTTAGAAGAATAGTACATATGGATAAGAAAAAAGAGATTAGTTTTAATTTAAATAATTTTTTATTGGCACTTTCATTGCCTCTTGATTATGTGAGAAAATTTAAGTGTTCTAGTCCTTTAAATCATTCAAAAAGGGTTACTTATATTGCCTTAAATATTGGGAAGCAATTAAATTTAACTCCTCAAGAAATGAGTGATTTATGTTCTTATAGTCTTTTACATTCTATAGGATTGTTAAGTAGTTCTAATTTATCAAAAGAGTATTGTGAAGCTTCTAATAATATTGCAGATATTTTCCCTTTTTTATTGGATAAAAAAAATATTTTAAAATACCAAAATGAGTATTTTGATGGAAGTGGAATTTATGGTTTAAAAGATGAGCAAATACCTCTTTTATCTCAAATATTATCTTTGTCTATTACCATTGAAAATAGGTTTGACTTATCGCAACTTGCTGTTAAAGATAGGGCTGAAGTTATTGAGTTTGTTAAAAGTTGTCAAAATGAGCTTTTTTCTAAAGATTTAGTTGATATTTTTTTACTAATATCAGAAAGAATAAACTTTTGGCTTGATTTACAAAATGAAAATGAAATATTATATTTTATATTTGCTAATTTATATGATTTTACAATCACATTAAAATTTGAAGAGTTATTAAAAATCACATCATCTATTTTTGAACTTATTAATAAAGAGAGTAAATTATTAATTAATTTAGAAAAAATGATAGATTTTTATAAATTTGAGCATAAAGATAAATTTACATTTTTAATTGCAGCTTCATTATGTGGAATTGGAAAATTATGTATTGATCCACAAATTATAAATAAAAAAACAGAACTCGAAAAATGGGAATATGAAGATATAAAATCTTATCCATATTTTACAAAAAGAGTATTGACAAATATTATGGGATTTGATGATATAAGCTCTTGGGCAATAAAAATTCAAGAAAGACAAAATGGCAAAGGTTATCCTTTTAGTTTAAAAGGCAAAGACCTTAGTCTAAAAGATAGACTTTTAGCTGCTGTTAATAGTTTTTCAGCTTTGACTTCAAATAAAGTCTATAGAAAAGCTTATAGTAAAGATGAAGCAATATCTATTTTAAAAAATAGTGCAGAAGTAGATGATTGTTATGATTTATCTATTATTCAAGATTTAGAAAAAGTTTTATAAAAAAGGGTATAAAACCCTTTTTTATTAGTGTGCCATAAATATAGGAATATCACTATTTTTTAGCATATATTTAGTAGTTCCACCAAACATTAGCTCTTTTAATCCTCTATGACCAAATGCACCCGCTACAATTAAATCAAATTTCCCTTCTTTTGCATAATTAAGTAGTGCTTGACCTGGTGTTTTGGTTGTTTTTATTATTTCAAAACTTGCTTCAATATCATGTTCTTCTAAATAACTTTGTAGTTTAGCAACTTGATTTAAATCTTCTCCATATTCTTTTGATGAAATAATATGTACTTTTTTAGCTTTCTTTAAAAGAGGGATAGCTTCTGTTACAGCTCTTGAAGCTTCAGGTGAGTTATTCCATCCAATTAATATTTTTTCTGTACTAAATTTTGTCATTTTTCTTGGAAACATTAGTGCTGGTTTTCCACTTTTTGTAACTGCTGTTTCAAATGTTGCAGTTATTCTTGATTCATGTGGATTTGAAACAATTACTAAATCACAATATTTAGATTCTTCTTCTATTAATTTACTTCTAAAACCATCACCTGTAACAACAGTAGCAGTTGCTATTCCTTTTTTTGATTTTGATGAAACAGTAGTACCAACTTTTTTAACTTCTTCTTTAAAAATAGTTTCATGCAAAGTTACTTCTTCTGTTAATCTATCTTTCGCCATAGCATTTAGCTCTTTTAATACCTCTTCAGGTAAGTTGTCATCAAATTTCATTATTTTACTTGGTTTTGCTAAAGATTTAAATATCTCTAAATGTGAGTTGAAGTATTTACCTATTAGTAGTGCCCCATGAATTCTATTTCTAAGTTCTCCTCCTCCTCCAAGGGGGAAAAATATTCTTTTGTATTCCATTGTAGTTCCTTTTGTATATTTTTACAAACAGATTCTAACACAATACAATCAAAATTAAAAGTAAAAAGTTTAATTTAATTAAACTTTTTATTTTTTTAGATGCTATTTTATATAATTTTTGGACTAATTTAAAATTCAAGTTGATTTTTGAAATTTTAAATTAGTTAAGAAGGAGAAAAGTAGTTGTTAGTTTTATTTATCTTTTAACATTAATACTTGTTCATAAAGCATATTTCCAAAACCTTCAGGTAAATCTGGATTTTCTTTTTCAACATGTTTTATTAAATCTTTTATTTCGTCATCTTTCATATTTTTTGCCATAGGCATAATTGTTTCGCTAATTTTATTTTTAAACTCTTTGATTTCTTCTGTAGTCATGATATTCTCTTTATTTTTAGTTGTTGAAATTATAGTAAATTTTTCTAAAAATAGAGTTAATTCCTATGATACTATTATAAAGGTTTATTTTATTAAAATAGATATCAATGTAAATTATGATACAATCGCGAAAAAAGTTTTAGGATAATATAAATTGGTTGAATTAAGTAAAAAAATTTCTAGTGTAGTTGGAAGAACAAACGCAGAGTATGGTTTAATAAAAGAGGGTGATAGAGTACTTGTTGGATTTTCAGGTGGTAAAGACTCTACAACTTTGATTCATGCTTTAAACCACTTAAAAAAAGTTACACCTTTTAATTTTGAATTTAAAGCAGTTACTGTTACATACGGAATGGGTGAGCAAGTTGAATTTTTGGCAAAACATTGTGCTGAACATGGAATCGAACACGAAATAGTTGATACTGAAATTTTTGAATTATCAAAAGAAAAAATCAGAAAAAATTCATCTTTTTGTTCATTTTTCTCTAGAATGAGAAGAGGGTACTTATACTCAACTGCTCAAGAACAAGGATACAATAAATTAGCCTTAGGTCATCACTTAGATGATGCTATGGAATCATTTTTTATGAACTTTTTATACAATGGTGCACTACGTTCTATGCCTCCAAGATATAAAGCTGAAAATGGTTTAGAGGTAATTAGACCACTTATTTTTTGTAGAGAAAGACAATTAAGAGCTTTTGCTAAAACAAATGAAATAAGTGTAATAGGGGATGAAGCTTGTCCTGCTATGAGATTTGATGTTAAAATGCCACATGCAAGAGCTGCAACAAAAGAGTTATTAGAAAAAATGGAAGAAGAAAATCCTCAAATGTTTGTATCTATGAAAGCAGCATTTAAAAATATTCAAACTTCAACATTCTTTGACAAAGAGTTATTGGATTAAATATATTTGTTAATTAGCATCCCAAGTTTTATGGGATCTAATGCCCCTGATACTCTTTCTACTTCAACTCCTGCTTTATAAACAATTAAAGTAGGGATTGAACGTATTTGATACTTAGCACCTAAGTTTTGTTCCTCTTCAGTATTTACTTTTGCAAATTTTACTTTTAATGGATATTTTGAACTAGCTTCATTAAAAATAGGAGCAAACATTTTACAAGGACCACACCAAGGAGCCCAAAAATCTACAAGAACTGGAATATCAGAATTTACTACTTGAATATCAAAATTTGAATCATTTAAATCAACTGGCTTAGTATTTAGCAATGATTCTTTACAACTACCACAATTAGCAACCTTGTAAGACTCTTTTTTAGGTATAGAATTTACACTATTACAAGAAGAACAGACAACTTTTATTTTATCCATTTTTATTTAGGCCTTAATATTAATTAATGATGCAAAGATTTCATCTTGTACTTTTACGCTAGTTCCATTTGCTTCATATGCAATAGGGATAGGTATTTGTGCAGTTATTGAATCAATAAGATCTTGTGTAACTTCTTGTGATTGAGGTTCATTTATATAATTTTTAGGATTTGCAATATTTTTAGCTGAATCATTTAACTTGATTTCTTCTAATCTCATCGCATTTAAATTACTATTAATTTGCATAATTACTCCTTTTGAAGTATATTTAATATTTTAACTAAAATTCATATCAAAAAGCAAGTTAAGGTTTTTACTTGGTTTAATCATAATTTTTATATAATTCAAAGAATGAAAAAACGTATTTTTGATTCAGTTAGTTTTAAATTGGTATTATTGTTAATTACTATAATAATGATGCTAACAATGGCTAGTTTTATATTCAATTCTCAAATTGAAAACCTTAAAAAACATATTGATAAAATATACTTTGGGAATTTCGTTCCTGTTACAAATCTACAAAACATATCTTCTAGCTATAAAGATATGATAATATGCTTACAAAATAAAGAAAAACTTTGTTCTATTAAAAAAAGTCAAAAAGTTATTGAAAAAAATTGGAATGACTATTTTAAAGGGTATAAAACTAATCAAGAAAGAAAAGTTGTAAATTCGGTAAATGAAGATATTCAAGTTTCATTTATGGATAAAAATAGTATGAAATATACAATTATGATTCAAAAAATAAATTTTTTGATAGAGTATGAAGTTAAAAATGCAAAAAATCAAAGGGTAGATTTTTTAAATAGATATGAAGAGATGAAAAAACTACTTTTTTATAATATAATTGCCCTAGTAATTTTCTCTTTTGCCATATTTATTTATTTAACATATAGTATTATCAAAAAAGATAACCATTTAACTATATTGAATAAAAAATATAAAATTGAATCCATAACTGATTCTATGACTATGCTTTATAATAGAGGATACTTTGATACCATATTTGATAGTATTCCAGCTGTTTCAAATGCAAATAAATGGGAAACAGCTTTTATAATGTTTGATATAGATTTCTTTAAACAGTACAATGATACCTATGGTCATGATATGGGTGATATGACATTGAAAGCTGTAGCAACTGAGTTAAAGAAATATTTTAACAAAGAATATGAATATGTGTTTAGATTAGGTGGAGAAGAATTTGGTGCGATATTATTTGATGTTGACCAAGAGATTTTAGAAAACTGTTTAAAAGCAATTAATAAGATAATTGAATATTTAAGAATTGAACATAAATCAAGTAAAGCAAATGATTTTGTAACCATATCAATTGGTGCAGTTATTTATGAACCAGGTTCTAATATATCTCCAAATAGATTATATAAGATGGCTGATGAGAATTTATACAAATCAAAACAAAATGGAAGAAACCAATATACAATTTAAAGGAAAAGTTTGAATTTCTTATTTAATAAACATAATCATTTCAATTTAGCTAATTTAGCTACATTTATGAATATAAGTGCTGGTATTTTAGCAATATATTTTATTACACATGGTGAGTTTTTTGGTGCAGCACTTTTTGCATGGATTGCAGGAGCTTTTGATATAGTTGATGGAAAAATTGCTAGAAAATATAATTTATCTACTGAGTTTGGTATTCAATTAGATTCTTATGCAGATTTTTTATCTTTTGTTGTTGTCCCAAGTATGTTTATTTATTTTGCAATAATTGATGGCAAAGAGTTAGAATTAAATACTTTTGCGGTAATATTTACTTTTATTTATTACATAATTTCTGGTTTAAGAAGATTGATTACTTTTAATATAAATGCACAAGAAGGAGAAGTAGAAAAGTATTTTACTGGTGTTCCTACTCCCCTTGGTGCAATTTTGCTTTTTGTTGTATATCTTGTTTGGTTAACAGGAATATTACCTGAAACTATAGTTTTAATATCTATGGTAATAATAGGTTTTTTACTTAATTCAAAAGTTAAAATTCCTCACCCTTAATGAAAAACATTGTCTCAATTGATTTAGGTTCTAACTCATTTAGAACCTTACTTTATGATGGTCTAAATCATAAAATAATAGATGAATATCAAGAAGTTGTTGGTATGGCTGATGGGCTTATAGATACCAAGCAAATCTCAATTGCCGCACAAAATAGAGTGATTGATGCTGTTAAAAGATCAATAGAAAAGCTCAAATATAATCCTAAAGATGCCATTTGTGTAACTACAGCAGCAATGAGAATGGCTGAAAATTCCAATGAAGTATTAAGAAGATTTAAAAAAGAATGTGGTTTAGATTTTAAAATAATTGACGGAAATGAAGAAGCAAGATTAACGCTTCTTGCAATAAAATATGCTTTAAAAAGAGAGAAAAAAGAATCTGAACATTTTATTTTAATTGATATTGGTGGTGGTTCAACTGAATTGATTATCAATAATGGGAATGACTACTTTGCGAAAAGTTTTGATATAGGTATTGTAACTCTTTCTCAAAAATATAAGAATAGTGATGATTTGATTAGTGAGTTACAAAGAAGAGAAAAAGATATATTAATATTTTTAGATAGTTTAAATATTGATTTAAAAAACTTTGTTTTTGTGGCAACAGCTGGCACACCAACAACAATTGCTGCGGTTAAACTTGGACTAAATTTTATGTCATATGATAGAAATATTGTAAATGGTACAGAGTTAAAGTTAAATGAAATAGAACATTTTTTAAATAAACTAAAAAGCTTATCAGGTAAAGAGCTTTTTGATTTTGTGGGACCAGGAAGAACTGATTTCATTGAGTCAGGAGTGCTTATTTACAAAACATTTTATGAAGTTCTTAGAAAAAATAAATCAATAGTTTTTGATGATGGATTAAGAGAGGGTGTAGCTATAGATTATGCCTTGAAATTAACTAATTAATTTCGAGGTTTGCTCTTGAATAATATGTGCTTGAGATGCTGCTAAATTGCCTAATTGAGCCATAATATTTGTTTTTGAAAAGTTACTAAAATCAGAACCAAAGTCTATATTTTTTAGTTTAGTATTCTCTTTTAACAAATTGATTTGTTCATTTAGTGTTCCTCTAGCAAGTTGCTTCATCTCTGTATTCATTTGTGTAAAATTTTCAGAAAAAGATAAACTTTTGTTTAAAGCGTTATCTAAACTTTCTAATGCACTGTTTACTTCTCCAGAAGAAGATAAGCTATTTGATTGTAAACTATTAACTAAATTTTGAGAGATTTCTTTTGTATTTACACCAGTAATTTGATAATTTTTGTTAGATGTAACTACATTTATTATTTCTGTATTGTATTGGTCATCTAAAAGTAGTTTTTTGTTATATCTAGCATTATCTGCAATTTTGTTGTAATCATTTAGTTGATCAGAGATTTCTTGTGCAGTTTCAAACCTTTTATTTTCAAAATCACCACTGTTTCCTAATTTAATCAAAGAGGTTCCTATATTTTTGAGATTTTCTTGTTGTTTAGAAAGGGAATTCATTGAGATTTGTGTTACTGCAATACCTTCGTTTAGATTTCTTAGAGATAAAGATAATTCATCTCTTCTTTTATTATAAACTTCATTTATAGAGATTTTTAAAGCATCATTATTTTTATCAATTGCTCCAACTGAACCTTCAAATCTTGATTTGTCAATATATTGTTTTGGTACATTATTTACGCTAACATTACTTACACTATTAAGATTATTTACGTCCACATTAAGCTCCTAAAATTATATTAGATTATAATAGAAAAATTATAAATTTGTTATTAAACAATTTACTTAAAAAGCTCCAATTAAAGATGAATTAAACTAAACTTTTGTAGAATAATTAGCTATTTTATAACGGAGAAATGTATAATGAAAATGACAGGCGCAAAAATGGTAACAGAATCATTAAAAAATGAAGGGGTAGAAGTTGTATTTGGTTACCCTGGTGGCGCTATTATGAATGTCTACGATGAAATTTATAAACAAACAGATTTTAAACATATATTAACTAGACATGAACAAGCTGCAATTCATGCTGCAGAAGGGTATGCAAAAGCTACAGGGAGAGTAGGAGTTGCAATTGTTACTTCTGGACCTGGATTTACAAATGCAGTTACAGGATTAGCTGATGCTTATATGGACTCTATTCCTTTAGTTGTAATTACAGGGCAAGTTCCTACTACAATTATTGGTACAGATGGTTTTCAAGAGATTGATGCAGTAGGTATTTCAAGACCTTGTACAAAACATAATTATTTAGTTAATAACATAAAAGATTTACCAAGAATTATTAAAGAAGCATTTCACATTGCAAGTACTGGAAGACCAGGACCTGTACATGTGGATATACCAAAAGATATTACAGCTGAAGTTGCTGATTATTTATATCCAGCAGAGGTTAATATACCAACTTATAAACCAACAGTTAACTACAATAAAAAACAGTTAAAAAGAGCTATGCAAGCAATTGCAAAGGCTAAAAAACCACTATTATATGTTGGTGGTGGAGCAATTTTATCAAACTGTGCATATGAAATTAGAGAATTAGCAGAGAAATTAAATATCCCAGTAGTAGAAACTCTTATGGCAAGAGGAGTAATGGGACATGATAATCCATTACTTTTAGGAATGTTAGGAATGCATGGTGAATATGCAGCTAATATGGCAGCCCATGAAGCTGATTTATTGATTTCTTTAGGTGCTAGATTTGATGATAGGGTAACAGGAAGACTTGATGAATTTGCAAAAAAAGCTAAGGTAATTCATGTGGATATTGACCCAGCTTCAATTGCAAAACTTGTACATACAAATTTCCCAATAGTTGGAGATTTAAAAGTTACTGTTCAAGGAATGATTGATTCAATTGGTGAATTTGAATTTAATGATTACTCTAATTGGGTTGCATTATTGAGAGATTATAGAGCACAACATCCGTTGGCTTTTAGAGATTCTGATACAAAAATTAAACCACAATGGCCGATTGTAAGAGTTGGTGAATTACTTGGTGAAAAAGCTATAATTTCTACAGATGTTGGACAACATCAAATGTGGACTGCACAATTTTATCCATTTTCATATCCTAGACAATGGAACACATCTGGTGGATTAGGAACAATGGGATTTGGATTACCAGGTGCTATGGGAGTTGCAAAAGCAAGACCTGATAAAGTATCTATTAACTTTACGGGTGATGGTTCAATTTTAATGAATATTCAAGAGCTTATGACTTGTGTTGAACAAAAATTGCCAGTAATTAATATTATATTAAATAATAACTATCTAGGAATGGTAAGACAGTGGCAAACTATGTTTTACGAAAACAGATTATCTGAAACAGATTTAAGTGCACAGCCTGATTTTGTGAAGCTTGTTGAAGCTTTTGGTGGAATAGGGTATAGAGTTACAACTAAAAAAGAGTTTGATGAAGCATTAAACGATGCAATGGAGAAAAAAGTAGTTGCAATGATTGAAGTTATTGTAGATAGAAATGAAGAGGTTTTACCAATGGTTCCAAATGGACACGCACTTAATGAAATGATGCTTTTAGGAGATAACAATGAATAATTTTAATCACTACTATGATTCTGAAAATGCTAGAAAAGTTATCTCTGTTATTGTTTTAAATGAAAACAATGTTTTATCAAGAATTGTAGGGCTTTTCTCTGCTCGTGGTTATAATATTGACTCTTTAACTGTTGCTCCAATAAGTGATTCTGAATATTCTAGGATGACTATTGTAACAACTGGAGATAGAAGAGTAATTGATCAAATTGTTAAACAATTAAATAAATTAATCCCTGTATTAAGAGTTAACGAGCATTTTGATGTTGTTGAAAAAGAGACAGTACTTATAAAAATCCCTGTTGACCAAAATCTAAGTGATGTGGATGTATTAGCACGTGCATATAATGGTTCGATTCAAAATGTAACTCAAGATTGTATAGTTGTATCAGCAACTGATGAACCAAGTAGAATTGCAAATTTTGTAAAAGTTATCAAAAACTACAACCCAATTGAAATAGTTAAAAGTGGTGTAGTTGCAATGGAGAGATAAGAGTTTTCTCTTATTGTTTGAATTAAAGGATAATTATTGAAATTAAAAGATATAGCTCTTGCTTTAGATATAAAATGTGATAGTGATATTGAAATAAGTGGTTTAAGTACTTTACTTGATTCAACATCAAATGAATTGACATTTTTAGAAAATAAAAAATATATAAATGATTTAGAAAAAACTTCTGCAGCAGCCGTTTTAGTAAAAGACGATTTTGTTTCAAAAGTTCCTAAAAATACAATTGCACTTGTCTGTGATGAGCCATATATAAAACTTGCCCTTGCTTCTAAAATTTTTGCTCCAAATGTTGTTGAGACAGAAGGCGATGATTGTATAGTAGGTGAAAATTCAATTATTATGCCAAATGTAAATTTAGGTAAAAATTCTACTATTGGTGCCAATTGTACTATTATGAGTGGTGCTTATATTGGAGATAATGTAAAAATAGGAAATAATACAATTATTTATCCAAATGTTGTAGTTTATAGGGATTGTAATATTGGAAATGATTGTATAATTCACTCTGGAACAGTTATAGGATGTGATGGTTTTGGATTTGCTCAAAATAGGGGTAAATATATAAAAATCTATCAAAATGGAAATGTAGAAATTGGAAATGATGTAGAAATTGGTGCTAATTGTACTATAGATAGGGCAGCTTTTAAATCAACAATTATAAGTGATGGAGTTAGACTTGATAATTTAGTTCATATTGCACATAATTGTAAACTTGGAGTTGGATGTATCTTAACAGGACAAGTTGGATTATCTGGTTCTACAACTTTAAATGAATATGTTGTTATGGGTGGACAAAGTGCAACGGCTGGACATCTTGAAGTTGCACCATTTACTACAATTGCAGCACGAGGTGGAGTAACTAAAAGTATAACTGAGCCTAAAAAACAATGGGCAGGTTTTCCTTTGATGGAACATAAAACTTGGCTAAGATTACAAGCTAAAATTTCAAAATTATTAAAATAAAGGGTCTCCAATAGTTAAAAAAATATTATCTTTAATATCGCTATTTATAATAGTATATTTTGAGTATGCAACTATAGTTTCTGATAAAGCAACAGTTGGTAAAATAGGTTCTATATTTGCAATTTATTCACATACTTATTTTGGATATTTATCTTATGTTTGTCTTTTTTTAATTTTATATCCATTATATAAAATTAATTTTAAACAAGATGAGAAAAAAGATTTTCTAAAATATTTTGGTGTAATAGTTTTTTTATTATCTTCATTGATTTTACAATCATTGATCTTTACAAAAAAAGATATATATTCAGGTGTGATTGGAAATAGTATTGTTGATTCTTTTTTCCCATTTGTTGGATTTGCAGGATTATGGCTATTGGTCTTAATAGGTTTTTTAATTACATTTTTAATATTTTCTGATGGAAAAGAGATTAAAGGTGTTGATGTACAAAAAATTGCATCAAATATCAAAAAAGATGTTGTTTTATTTCAACCTAAAGTAAGTGAAACAAAAAGAGAAAAAAGAAGAGAAGAAAGATTAACCATAAAAGAAGTGGGTGATACTGCTGAAATTCTTATAGTAGATAGTAACTCTAAAGTTGATAATAAAGCACTAGATGAGAAAAAAGTTGAAGAACAAATGATTGAAGAGTTTCATAGTGAAAATATCGATGAAAAACATTCAATTATTGTTGATGAATTAGAAGAAAATAAAAAGTTACAAGATGAAATTGAGTTAGGTGAATCTGAAAAACCAAAAGATTTTCAATTGCCAAGTAGTAATTTTTTTCAAAAACCACCTAAAGAGTCAAGTTCTAAAATAAATGAAGAAATAATTGATAAAAAAATTGCTGATTTATTAGAAAAACTATTGATGTTTAAGATTGAAGGTGATGTTGTAAGAACATATACAGGACCTGTTGTTACTACTTTTGAATTTAAGCCAGCACCTCATGTAAAAGTATCTAAAGTATTGAATTTACAAGATGACTTAGCCATGGCATTAAAAGCTGAAACTATTAGAATACAAGCGCCAATTCCAGGAAAAGATGTAATTGGTATTGAAGTTCCAAATGAAAATATGCACGTGATTTATATTAAAGAATTACTTGATAGTGAAATATTTAATAAAGCAACATCTCCCTTAACAATGATTTTAGGAAAAGATATTGTTGGAAAACCTTTTATTACAGATTTAAAAAAACTTCCTCATTTATTAATAGCTGGAACTACAGGTTCAGGAAAATCAGTTGGATTAAATGCAATGATTCTTTCATTGTTATATAAAAATTCACCTGATAATTTAAAGCTTATAATGATAGACCCAAAGATGTTAGAATTTTCTATTTATAATGATATTCCACATCTTTTAACTCCAGTTATTACAAAACCAAAAGAAGCAATTTTAGCCTTATCAAATATGGTTTTAGAAATGGAAAGACGTTATACTCTTATGTCTCAAACAAAAACAAAAAATATTGAGAACTATAATGAAAAGTCGAAAAAAGAGGGATTTGAACCTTTACCTTTTATTGTTGTAATTATTGATGAGTTAGCTGATTTAATGATGACAAGTGGTAAAGATGTAGAACTTTCTATTGCTAGACTTGCACAAATGGCAAGAGCTAGTGGTATTCACTTAATTGTTGCTACTCAAAGACCTTCTGTGGATGTTGTTACAGGTCTGATAAAAGCAAACTTACCTAGTAGAATTTCATATAAAGTTGGACAAAAAGTTGATTCTAAAATTATCTTAGATGCAATGGGTGCTGAATCTTTACTTGGACGAGGAGATATGCTATTTACACCTCCTGGAAGTTCTGGGCTTGTTAGGCTTCATGCTCCGTGGTCAAAAGAAGATGAAATAGAGAAAGTTGTAGATTTCTTAAAATCTCAACGTGAAGTTGATTATGATATGAATTTTGTAAAAGATAAAGATGGAAATGGAACAGCTATTTCAAGTGGTGATATGTCATCTTTAGATGAATTGTACGAAGATGCAAAAGAAGTTGTTTTGACAGATAAAAAAACTTCAATTTCTTATATTCAAAGAAAGCTTAGAATAGGATATAACAGAGCTGCAACAATTGTTGAACAGTTGGAAATGACAGGTGTTTTATCAGAAGTTAATGCTAAAGGAAATAGAGATATATTAATTTAATATCGTAATTATTAAATAATAATAAGAATTTATTATTATTTTAATAATCAATGTGTTATTATATTAATTATATTAAGAGTAAGGAGTATGTTATGAATACAAGTATTGTAGGAAGACACATAGAATTAACAGATGCGATAAAAGACTATGTAAATAGTTCAGTGGAAATTTTTAAAAAGTATAACTTAGATATTATTTCAGTTAATTCAATTGTTGATAAAGAAGAGAGAAATAGTAAACCTGTATTCGTTTTTGAATTTACATTAAATGTAGCACATTTAGATACTATTGTTGTAAAACAAAAAGATAAAGATTTATATTCAGCAATTGATATTGCAGTTGATAGAGTTTCAAAAGTTTTAAGAAGACATCATGATAAAGTAAGTGCTCATAAAGCTACTAAGCTTACAGAAGTTGTTTCTACAGAAATTGAAGATGCAATTGCTAACGAGTTAGATAAATTAGAAGCAGAGATTGTTCCTGTTAGATTATCATCATATAAACCAATAGACATTGAAGAGGCATTAAATGACTTAAAAGGTTCAAGTGCTGTATTCAAAGTTTTTTATGACAAAGATGATAATATGAGAGTTTTATATAGAACAAGTGAAGAAGGAAAATTTGGTTTATACTAAAATTTTTTGACGAATTATTAAAAAAGGGTGTTAGTCTTGTGGCTAATGCCCTTTTTTTTGTTATAATACAAAATTGAAGAAAATTAGGAAATAGATGCAAGTAATAAATAGCAAAGATGAATTAAAAAAAATAGCGTTAGTAGGGCAGCCAAATGTTGGTAAAAGTTCTCTATTTAACAGAATCGCAAAACAAAGAATCGCAATAGTATCGGATTTAGCTGGAACAACAAGAGATATTAGAAAACATGAAGTAGAAATATTTGATAAAAAAGCTTTGATGTTAGATACTGGTGGTATTGATGAAACCAATGATGCAATTTTTTCAACAGTAAAAAGAAAAGCGATAGAAACAGCAAAAGAGGCTGATATAATACTTTTTATGGTAGATGGTAAAAAGCTTCCTGATGAAAAAGATAAAGAATTATTTTATGAGCTTCAAGCTTTAGGTAAAAAGTTAGCTTTGGTTGTAAATAAAATTGATAATGATAAAGAAAAAGAGAGACTTTGGGAATTTTTTGAATTTGGAATAAAAGATGAAAATCTTTTTGGAATATCAGTTTCACATAATAGAGGTACAAAAGATTTATTTGATTGGATTTATAATGTACTTCCAGAATTACCTGAGAGTGAAATTGTTATAAATAGAGAAATCTTAGATGAAGATGATTCTGAATATGAAGAGGGTGAATATCCTTTAGAAGATGAAGTGATTGAAGAAGAAGTTGATGATAACAATATAAAAGTAGCAATTATTGGTAGAGTTAATGTTGGAAAATCATCTATTCTTAATGCCTTAATAGGACAGGAACGTTCTGTTGTTTCTCCAATTGCAGGGACGACTATTGATCCTGTAGATGAATCTTTTGAATATAAAGATAAAAATATTACTTTTGTTGATACAGCAGGTCTTAGAAGAAGAGGAAGTATTGAAGGTATAGAAAAATATGCTTTAATGAGAACAAAAGAGATGCTTCAAAAAGCAAACTTAGCATTGGTTGTTTTGGATGCTTCTTCTGAATTAGTTGATTTAGATGAAAAAATTGCAGGTCTTGTTGATGAATATGGTTTAGGTACTATTATTGTTTTAAATAAATGGGATGAAAATATGGATACATTCCAAAAAATACAAGAAACAGTGAGAAGAAAGTTTAAATTTTTGTATTATGCTCCAATTATTGCTGTATCAGCAAAAACAGGAAGAAGTATTGATAAATTAAAAGATAAGTTGATTGAAATTTATGAAAATTATAATCAAAGAGTTTCAACTTCTGAATTAAATAGAGTTATAGAACATGCTGTTATTAGACATGCCTTACCAAGCCCAAATGGAGCTTATTTAAGAATATATTATACAACTCAGTTTGAGACAAAACCTCCAAGAATTGCGCTTATTATGAATAAACCAAATTTATTGCATTTTTCTTATAAAAGATATTTAATAAATGTTCTAAGAGAACAATTAAATTTTGAGGGAACGCCAATTCATATTTTAGCTCGTAAAAAAGGTGAAAGAGAAGAGGAAGATACAGAAAATCAATAGCCCAAAGGAGTCTTTTTGTTTAAATATATTAAAAATGACATTTTAGGTGGTATTACTGCAGCTGTTGTTGCATTACCATTAGCTTTAGCTTTTGGTGTTGCAAGTGGTGCTGGGGCACAAGCAGGAATATATGGTGCAATAATACTAGGATTTTTTGCTGCTTTATTTGGTGGAACGCCAACTCAAATATCAGGACCAACTGGTCCTATGACAGTTATTACTGCTGCTGCAATTGTTGCATTCCAAAATGATTTATCATCTGTAATGATGGTAATATTTTTATCTGGAGTAATTCAAATCTCTTTTGGTGTTTTTGGTATTGGAAAATGGATTAGATTTATTCCTTATCCTGTTATTTCTGGATTTATGTCAGGGATTGGTGTTATTATTATAGTTTTACAAATTAATTCATTTTTAGGTGTTGATGGATATGGTTCTGTAATTCAAACATTAATAGAGCTTCCAAATACGCTTCACTTAGCAAATAAAGACTCTTTAGTAATTGCATATATGACATTAATAATTATGTTTTTTACTCCTAAAGTTGTAACTAAAATTATTCCTTCTGCTTTGATTGCTTTAATTGTTATGACTGTTTTTACTATTTATTATGGTTTTGACACTAAAGTAATAGGCGAAATACCAACTTCTTTACCTGAATTTATTTTGCCTTTTAATTTTGATATTTTAAAAATTAGTGATATTTTAATGTATGCCGTTACTTTGGCTTTGCTTGGAACTATTGATACTTTATTAACTTCTTTGGTTGCAGATTCTATGACAAAAACTAAACATAGACCAAATAAAGAATTGATAGGACAAGGAATTGGTAATGCTTTATGTTCTTTTGTTGGAGGGATTCCAGGAGCAGGGGCTACTATGAGGACTGTTATTAATATTAAAAGTGGAGGAGTGACAAACATTTCTGGTATGACTCATTCTATAATGCTTTTATTAACTGTTGTATTTTTTGCAAAATATGCTTCACAAGTTCCTTTAGCAGTTTTATCAGGTATATTAATAAAAGTTGGTGTTGATATTATAGATTATAGATTTTTTAAAATTATGAAAGTTATACATAAAAATGATTTACTAATTATGATAACGGTGTTACTTCTTACAGTATTTGTGGACTTAATTATGGCAGTTGGTGCAGGTATAACATTTGCTGCTATTTCAGCTATTTATAAAATATCTAAGCAAACAAAAATTCAGACAATTAGGGCTTTTAAAAATAGTCCTTTTGATATAGATATTGATAATTATGAAATTAGAATATTAAAAATTGATGGAGCTTTTTTCTTTGGTAGTGCAATGTTACTTGAGCAAAGAATTAAAAAAGTTTTAAAAGCTAAATATATTATTATTGATTGTAGAAATATACCATTTTTGGATATTTCAGCAATTATTACACTAGAAGAAACAATTAATTTATTGAGAGATTATAAGATAGGTGTCTCTTTGGTTGTAAAAGAAAGAGATAGGCGAAGATTTGTAAAAGTTGAAGATAGTGAACATTTTAAGAGTGTCAATATATATAAAAACATGGACTTAGCAATAAATGAAATTCAAAAAGAGAAATTAAATATAAGTGAATAATATAGTTTTATTATCAAATATTAAATATGAAGGTGTTGAAAATTTGCCAGTTTTTGACATAGAATATTTAGATGTTAAAATAGATTTAGAAAAATATGATTCTTTGATTTTTACTTCTAAAAATGCCATTTATGCCATTGATAAGTTATGCAATTCTTGGACAAAATTAGACTCTTATGCTATAGCAAAAAAAACTTCAGATATCTTAAAAAAATATAACTCAAATATCGTTTTTACTGGTACTTTTTCCCATGGTGATGAGTTCGCTTATGAATTAATTCCTTTGTTAAAAAATAAAAAAGTGTTATATATTAAGGGTGAAAAGAGTGTTTCACGATTATTTGAGATATTGAGTAATAATCATGTAAATATAGAAGAGATAGCTGTTTATAAAACTATTTGTAACAAAAATATTTTTAATCTTCCTGTATCTAATTCAATTATTATTTTTACTTCACCCTCTTGTATTAAATGTTTTTTTGAAAAATTTACTTGGAATGAGAGTTATAAAGCAGTAGTTATAGGTAAAACAACAGCAAAACACATGCCAAAAGATATAGAATATAAAATTTCACCAATACAATCAATCGAAGCTTGTATTGAACTAGCCAAAACATTTCAATAAAATTAATCTTTAATTCAATCATAATTAGATAAAATAATACTATCTAAGTAGTTCGGGATTTCCATTGTTGAGGGTCCGATACTGTTTTTTTGTGCGTAATGTAACTTTATGGTGTGCAGCATTTACTTTTAGTATTTTGCTCCTAAAATGCAGTTCTTATGTGCTAGTGTTGGCTTTTAGGGCCAGTTAAATGGTTAACGGCTACTTGGAAACTTACAATTATTAAGGAAAATCATAGTGAATATTTTAATACTTGGTAGCGGTGGTAGAGAGTACTCTATTGGATTAGCTATATATAAAGAGAATAAACACAAAATATATTTTATGCCAGGAAATGGTGCAACAGAAAATTTAGGTACTAATATAAATATAAAAGATTATAAAGAATTAGCTTTATGGGCAAAAAATAATAGTATAGATTTGACAATTGTAGGACCAGAAGCTCCTTTAGTTGATGGAGTTGTAGATATTTTTAAAGAAAATAATTTAACTATTTTTGGGCCAAGTGCAGCTGCAGCTAGACTTGAAGGTTCAAAAGTTTATATGAAAAATATATTAAAAAAATATAATATTCCAACAGCAGCATTTATAGAAACAAGTAATGAAAATGAAGCTCATAATTTCATTGATAATATGAAAAAAACACCAATTGTTGTAAAAGCTGATGGTTTATGTGCAGGAAAGGGTGTAATTATTGCACAATCTAAAGATGAGGCAAAACAAGCAGTTTCAGATATGCTTAGTGGTGAATCTTTTGGAGATGCTGGAAATTCTGTGGTTGTTGAAGAATTTTTAGATGGATATGAATTATCAATTTTTGCCATTTGTGATGGTGAAAATTATAAGGTATTGCCAGCTGCTCAAGATCATAAGAGAATAGGGGATGGTGATACAGGTCCAAATACTGGTGGAATGGGTGCTTATGCTCCTACACCTTTAGTAAATGAAGATATTTATAAAAAAGTTGAAGAAAGAGTTATTAAACCAACTTTAGCTGGTATGAAAAAAGAAGGTGCACCTTATGAAGGTGTTCTTTTTATTGGAGTAATGGTTGTTGATGGAGAACCAATTATTTTAGAATATAATGTTAGATTTGGTGATCCTGAGTGTGAAATTTTGATGCCATTACTTGAAACACCAGTTTCTGAACTATTTTATAAGGGTGCTACGAAAGATTTAGATTCATTGGATATTAAAATTAAAGATGAATTTAGTGTTGGTGTTGTTATGGCAAGCCAAAACTACCCATATAGTTCAAGTGAACCTGCTGAAATAATAGTTGATGAAATTGTTGATGAAGATATTTTAAATAATACACATATATCTTATGCTGGTGTTTCAAAAGAAGATGATAAACTTTTTGCAACTGGTGGAAGAGTTTTAGTTTGTGTTGGTTTTGGTAAAACTATAAAACAAGCAAGAGATAGAGCCTATGCCTTATGTGGGCAAGTTCATTTTGCTGGTAAAAAATGTAGAACAGATATTGCTTATCAAGCATTGAAGTAGTTTTATGATTCAAAAACAGACCGATATGGACAATTTACAATTAGCTACAATTAATTCAAGAATAAAAGCATTTATTATTGATGATATATTAATTACTTTAATAGTATTAATTATTTTTTGGGATACGATTGCAAATAATGAAAGTGATTTGTCTACTATTTTAATTTTAATGAATGAATTTGTTTTACAAGTTTTGGTATTGAAATTTATTTATCAAACATTTTTTGTATGGTATTATGGTGCAACTGTTGGTAAAATAATAGCAAAAGTAAGAGTTATTGATTATGATAATTTTAATAGAGTTAGTCTTTTCCAATCAGCTTTAAGATCTTTTGGTAGAATCTTAAGTGAAATGTTTTTTTATATAGGTTTTATATTTTCATTTTTTAATGATGGAAGACAAACATTTCACGATAAAATTTCAAAAACATTGGTTATAGATGTATAAAATATTATTAATTTTACCAATATTTGTTGGTATGCTATTTTCAAAAGAGTTAAAAAATGAAAAGATTCAAATATTATCAAATGATTTAAATAGTAAAGATAATATTGTTATTGCAAAGGGTGATGTTGTAATATTTTCTCCAAAATATTATATTTCTGCTCAAAAAGTTATTTATGATAAGGAAAAGAGTACTTTAGAATTATTTGATGATGTTGTAATTTTAAAAGATAATATTATTCAAACTCAAAGTGATTATGCTTTTATGGATTTAAATAGTGAAAGTTTAACCCAAAATCCAATTCTTTTACTTGATAATAAATCTCAAGTTTGGGTAACTTCAAATGATGCAAATAAACAAAATAATTTTTATCATTTTAAAAATTCTATTTTATCTAGTTGTGATTGTATAAATCCAGCTTGGAATATTAGATTCACAAGTGCAGATTATGACACTAAAGACCAGTGGTTAAATACTTATAATACTAGACTTTATATAAAAAATGTTCCTGTTTTTTATACTCCTTATTTTGGTTTCTCAACTGATACTACAAGAAGAACAGGACTTTTGAGACCTACGGTTGGTTTTTCAAATTCCGAAGGATTTTTATATTCTCAACCAATTTTTATTGCACCTGCTGATAATTATGACATTGAGTTGATTCCACAAGTTAGATTAGATAGGGGATATGGAATGTATGCGTATTATAGATATGCAGATTCTGATAATTCTATTTTAAAAATTGGAACAGGTTATTTTAAAGAGAAAGATAGCTATGTTGTAGAAAATTCTTTAGAAAATGATAAGCATTTTGGTTGGAATATTGATTATAGAAGAGATAAACTTTTTAGTGGAAATGATAGTGATGATGGTTTATTTGCATCAATAAAATGGTTAAATGATATAGAATATTATAATTTAGGAGATTCTAGTCAAAAAAATTCAAGTGTTGAAAAAAAAGTTGAATCAAAGATCAATTATTATTTAAAAGATAGTGATTACTATTTTGGGACATATTTAAGACATTATATAGATACAAATTTAGATTCAAATAAAAGTACACTTCAGCAGTTGCCGCAAGTACAATTACACTCTTTTTCTGATAGTTTATTTTTAGATAAATTATTATATTCAATAGATTTACAATCTACAAATTATAGCAGACAAAGTGGAATTGATGCTGTTAAAACTGATTTTAATGTTCCTGTTTCATATAGTTTTTCAATGTTTGATGATTATTTAAAAATAATTTTACAAGAAGAATTAACTATTTCAAAAATAAATTATTCTAATGGAAATAGTGCTTATAAAAATGCAAAATTTATAGAAAATAGACACAAAGTTACATTTAATAGTAATTTGGTAAAAGAGTATGAATCAGGGATTCATACAATTAATTTTAATACAGATTTTGTTTTTCCAAATGTAGTTAAATTAGATGGGGATATTTATCCTCTAAATTCAAATTCAAGTGAATTATCAGCTTTCCCATTATCAAAGACAACCAAAACTATAACTTTTTCTCTAAACCAAGCATGGACAAATATAGAAGAATTAAAAGAGATAATAAATCATAAGATTAGTCAATCTATTATTTATGATGATTTTAATAATACGGAATTAGGTGATTTAGAAAATGAAATTAGATATAATTATTTTTTAGGAACTATTTCTAATAGAATTATTTATAGTAATTTAGATAAAAAATTGACAGAGTCATCTACAAGTTTTTCATTTAATTTTGAAAATTACTTTTTTAATGCTACTCATTATTTATCAAAAAATACTCCAAATTCTGGAAAAGAAGAATTAGAATCGTATAGTTATAATACAGGTTTTAGTTTTTATAAAGACTATAGTTTAAGATATGAAGAAAATTATAACTTAAAAGAAAAATTGCGGAATAAACAAGCTTTTATTTTTGGGATTAATGATAAGTGTTGGAGTTTAGATTTAAAATATATTAAAGAGATAAAACCAAGTGCTTCAACAACTACGAATTCTACTAAACAAGATATTGTTTACTTAGAATTAACTTTAAAACCTTTGGGTGGTTTTAAACAACAATATATGGTTAAAGAGGAAAAGTAATTGGATTTTGAATTAAAATGTAGTGGTAGTAAAATTTATTTTAAAAATAGAGAAGATGCTGCAAAAAAATTATGTGAAATTTTACCAATTGAAAAAATGAAATTAGAAGATTGGATAGTTGTAGCTTCATCTTATGGTGGTTATCCTATTGCAAAGGCAATTGCAAAAGAATTAGATGCTCAATTTAAAATACTTTTTACTGAAAAAGTCGTAGCACCAAATAATGAAGAGTGTGAGATTGCAATAGTAACAGAGAGTGAAGAAGTTGTTATCCATGAAGAGTTAGCTAAATCTTTTGATTTAAGTTTAGATTTTATTTTTTCAAAGTCAAAATATGTTTATGATAGTATGATTTTAAATAAATTAAGTAAATTTAGGTCAGGGGAAAGAATAAAAGATATTAAAGATAAAAATATTCTTCTTGTTGATGAGGGTTTAAATACAGGTCTTACAATGATGGCATGTATAAAAACAGCAATAAATTTGGGTGCAAAATCAGTTTCAGTTGCAATTCCTATACTACCAAATGCTAGTATACAAACGATTGAGTCTATTGCTGATGATTTGTATTATGTAAAGAGTTTAGATCATTTTATCTCTATTGATTATTATTATAATGAACTTGAAGAGATAACATTTGAAGATATTAAAAATATAAAGGATAAATAATTATGTCAACAGTATGTGAGTTTGAATTAAATGGAAAACAGGAAATATTTGAGTTTAATAAAGTAGCAAAGCAAGCTAATGGATCAGTTTTAGCAAAATGTGGTAAGGCAGTTGTTTTAGCAACAATTGTAAGTGAGTTTGATAATCCTGTTTCAGAAGATTTTACTCCCTTAACTGTACAATATATTGAAAAAACTTATGCCGCAGCAAAAATGCCAGGTGGTTTTTTCAAAAGAGAGAGTAAGCCAAGTGAATTGGAAACATTAACTTCAAGAATTATAGATAGAAGTTTAAGACCACTTTTTCCAAAAGGTTATGTTTATCCTACAACAATTACAGTAATGGTATTAAGTGCAGATAAGGATGTTGATTTACAAACATTATCTTTAAATGCTGCTAGTGCTGCTTTTTATACTTCTGATTTACCAGTTAAAAAATCAGTTGCTGGTGTAAGAGTTGCAAGAATTGATGGTGAATATGTTGTTAATCCAAATGTTACTGATATGGATAATTCAACATTAGATTTATATGTTGCTGGTTCAAAAGATGAACTTTTAATGATTGAGATGAGAGCAATTTCATCTGAAGATATGGTTGAAGTTGATATTGAAGCATTTTCAAAAGTTCATAAAACAAATGAAATGAGTGAAGATGAGCTAGTTGAAGCTATCTCTATTGCTCAAATTGCTTTAAAAGAAGCTAATACAACTTATGAAACTGGTTTTGAAAATGTTTGTAAAAAGATGCAAGAAGTAGAACTTGTAGAATTTACTATTTCTGAAGATTTAATTGCTCATGTTAAAAATATATATTTAAATGATGTAAAAGATGCTGTTAAAAAATTAGCTAAAAGTGAAAGAGCAACAGAGTTAAAAGATTTAGCTAAAAAGATTGCTGAAGATGAATATTGTACTTCTAATGAATTTCCATTTAATGATGTTTATGAAGCTGTTTCAATAGTGAAAAAAGAGATTGTAAGAGCAATGATTGTAAATGAGCATGTAAGAGCAGATGGAAGAGGTTTAAAAACAGTTAGACCAATTTCAATTGAAACTAACATTTTACCTTCAGCTCATTCATCTTGTTTATTTACAAGAGGTGAAACACAAGCTTTAGTTGTAGCAACATTAGCTGGTGCAAAAGATGGACAAATGTTTGAAACACTGAATGAAAAATCAACTTCTATGGAAAACTTTATGGTTCATTATAATTTCCCAGGATTTTCTGTTGGTGAAGCTAAACCTATGTTTGGAGTGGGAAGAAGAGAACTTGGACATGGAAATTTAGGGAAAAGAGCATTAGAAGCAACTATTGACAAAGATTTTGGAGATACTGTTAGATTAGTGTCTGAAATTTTAGAATCAAATGGTTCTTCTTCAATGGCAACTGTTTGTGGTGGTTCTTTGGCACTTAAAGCTGCGGGTGTTCCAATTTCTGGTTTAGTTGCTGGAGTTGCTATGGGAATGGTTTTAGAAGGTGACAAACATTGTGTTTTAACTGACATTATGGGATTAGAAGATCATGATGGAGATATGGATTTTAAAGTAGCTGGACCAAAAACAGGAATTACAGCTTTACAAATGGATATTAAACTAGGTGGAATAGAGCTAAGTGTTTTAAAAGAAGCACTTTTACAAGCAAAAGAGGGTAGAGAACATATTTTATCACTAATGGAAGAAGCTGCTGTTGATATTATTCCTAGTCCTGCATTACCTTTAATGGAACAATTTGCTATAGACCCAAGTAAAATAATGGTAGTTATAGGAAAAGCTGGAGCTACAATTAAAGAGATAATTGAGAAATTTTCAGTATCTATTGATTTAGATAGAGATAGTGGAAATGTAAAAGTAGCAGGTGAGTGTAAACAAAATGTTTTAGATGCTTGTGAGCATATAAAAACTATTTCTAATAATGCACCATCAAGAAAACAAAATGAAAAAATTATTTTTGACTCATTGTATAAAGAAGATGAAATTTTAGAAGGTATAGTTGAACGAATAGTTGATTTTGGTGCTTTTATGAAATTACCAAAAGGTGGAGAAGGGCTATTACATATTTCTAAAATCTCTAAAGATAGAGTTAAAAATGTATCAGATATTTTAAATGTTGGTGATAAAGTTGAACTAAAAGTATTAAAGGTTAGTAAAGATAGAATCGAATTAGCTTCGGCTAATATCTAATTTTTATACTAAATTAATAGTTCTTTAGTTATTATTTATAAAATATTATTTTTTCGTATTAAGGAAATACTATGGCAAAGCTTTTAATAGTGGATGATTCAACTATGTTAAGAGACATGTTAACCTATGCTTTAAAAGAGGGTGGTTACAGTGATGTTATTGCAGCAGTAGACGGTGTAGACGGTTTAGAAAAGGCAAAAGCTAACGATTTTGATTTAATTATAACAGATGTTAATATGCCAAATATGGATGGATTGACTCTAATTGGTGAATTAAGAAAAGTTGATAAATATAAAACAAAACCTATTTTAGTTTTGACAACTGAAAGAAGTGATGATATGAAAGCAAAAGGGAAAGCGGCGGGAGCAACAGGTTGGATTGTTAAACCATTTGTTCCAGATCAATTATTAAAAGCTGTTAACATAGTTTTAAATAGATAGGAGGGTATTATTATGGCTGGTTTTGATATATCAAAATATCGAGAGATGTTTTTAGAAGAAGCTGTGGAACTTTTTGAGTCTGCAGATAATGTTTTATTAGAAGCTGAAAATAACGGTTCTCTTACTGATGATGAAATGGGACAACTATTTAGGGACGTACATACTCTAAAAGGTAGTGGAGCTTCTGTTGAACTTCCATTATTTGCTGAATTTACACATGATGTTGAAAACATGATGGACAAATTAAGAAATCATCAAATTGAGTTTATTCCAGAAATGGCTGGAACACTAATGGATGCTATGGATATAATGAAAGAGATTTTAGAATTAGAAGTTGCAGAAGATATCAATAGAGAAACTTTTACTTCTATGACAGCAGAGATGTTAACTCAAATTAGAGCATATATAAATGGAGAAGGTCCTTCATCACAAGAATCTGCTCCACAAGCTGTAGTTCAAGAGAATATTCAAGAAAATTCACCTGTTGAAGTTCAAGAAGAAAATGATGTTTCTATAGCAAAATCAACATCAACATCTTATGGAATTTTCGAAGATGACGATTTAGAAGAAAATGACTCTTTTGAAAATGACTCTTTTGGTTTTTTCAATGACGAAATAAAAGTTTCAAATCAAGGTAATAATACGAACAGTGATAATTTTGGATTTTTTGATGATGCTGAAGATATAACACCTTCTTCAACTATTAAAGTAGATAAAGAAGAAGAGGAAAAATCTGTTTCTAAACCAATACAACAAGTAACACCAGCACCAACAACAACTCCTTCTACAGCTTCTGCAACGCCATCTGCGGCTAGACCATCTGCAGCAGCTAGAAATAGAGAAGAGAAAAAACCAGCAGCTGCTACTAATAATATTAGAGTAAATTTAGATAAAATTGATTTATTAATGAATAATGTTGGTGATTTAGTAATTACAAATGCTATGCTTAAACAGTTCACTTCTTCAATTGAAGATAATAAAGTGCAAAACTCTGTATATGAAAGATTAGAACAACTAGAAAGACATATTAGAGATATGCAAGATTCTATTATGAGCATAAGAATGGTTCCAATGGAATCTATTTATTCTAAATTCCCAAAAGTTGTAAGAGATATTTCTAAAAAATTAAGTAAAAAAGTTGATTTCAAACACTTTGGGGATAATGTTGAAATTGATAAAGCTATGATTGAAGGATTAACAGATCCTTTAATGCACATTATTAGAAACTCTTTGGACCATGGTATTGAAACTCCTGAAAGTAGAATTGCTTCAGGTAAAAATGAGATGGGTGAAATAATTATTTCAGCTGAGCAAGCAAATGGTCAAATGATTATTACAATAGAAGATGATGGAAAAGGGATTGTTGGAGAAAAAGTTGCTCAAAAAGCCCTAGATAATGGATTAATTGATGAAAATCAATTATCTAAAATGACTGATAATGAAAAAGCTATGTTAGTATTTGGAGCAGGTGTTTCTACAGCTGAACAAATTACTGATATTTCAGGTCGTGGTGTAGGAATGGATGTTGTTAAGACTAATATCCATAAACTTGGAGGTGCTATTAATTTAGATACAACTATTGGTGTTGGAACTACAATTACAATTATGTTACCTTTAACTTTGGCAATTCTAGATGGACTTGATATTGCAGTTGGAGAACAAAGATATATTTTACCACTAAACTCTATTGTTGAGTCATTACAACCAACTCCTGAAATGATCAAAAAAATTGGTGATGGTGCACAAGATTTATTGATGTTAAGAGAAGAATTTATTCCTATCGTTAGACTTCATAAACTTTTTGGCGTAGAACCAAGATATACGAAACTTGAAGAAGGTATGTTAATTGTTGTTAAACAAGGAAATACAAAAATAGCAATTGCTATTGATGAATTCTTGAATCAATACCAAGTAGTTGTAAAACCTTTAGATAAAAACTTTAGATCAGTTGAAGGTGTAGGTGCAGCAACTGTAAGAGGTGATGGAAGTATAGGATTGATTTTAGATGTTTTGGGTATTATCAATGCGCAGGTTAAAAAAGAAAAAGAATTAGGAATTGTGAAAGCTTCATAAATATGGACGATACACTTCATTTACATGAAAAAGTAAAAGAGTTGTTATACTCTTTTACAGGAATAACGCTTACTGAAAATAAAGATATTATGATTTCAAATAGACTTCATAAATTGAAGAGAAATGCCTCTTTTCAAGGTTCTTTAGATGAATTATTGGATGCTATTAAAGAGGGTAATTATAAAACAGAATTTATAAATGCTTTTACAACAAATAAAACTCATTTTTTTAGAGAAGAATTTCATTTTACTGATTTGAAAAATAGAGTTTTACCAGAATTATCTAAAAATAATCAAGAGATTAAATTGTATTGTTCCGCTTCTTCAACAGGTGAAGAACCTTATTCAATGGCAATGACAATTTTAGAAACACAAGAAGAATTAGGTAAAAAGATAAATGCTTCTATTATAGCAACTGATATTGATACAAATGTACTTCAATATGCTGCAAACGGAATATATAGATATTCTAAAAGCTCAAAAGAATTTCCATCTTGGTTAAAACCACAAAAATATTTTAAAAAAAGAGTTGAAAAAAATTTAGCATCTGAAGAAGTTTTGATTAAAGTTAAAGAAGAATTACAAAGAATGATTAAATTTCAAGTAATGAATTTAAATGATGATAATTATCCTTTTGCTAAGAATCAATTTGATGTTATTTTTTGTAGAAACGTATTAATATATTTTTCTTCAGAAGACCAAGAAAAGATATTATTTAAATTGTTTAGACATCTGAAAATAGGGGGAACTCTTTATATCGGACATTCTGAAAGTCCTGGAAAACTTGAGGCATATGTGAAAAGAATAGGGCAAAACATTTTTATAAAAGAGAAGGAAATATCTTGGTAATTTTAGGACATAAAGATGGAAGTATTGAAAAAGTTACCAATAATCTTTCTACTCAGACAATAAAAGGTTATAAGGCACATACTGTAATTGGTGGAGAATTTGCAGTTAGTTCTGATGATTATGAAATTGCATTTAAGACTTTATTAGGTTCTTGTGTTGCAATTATGTTTTATGATACAGTTAAAAGAATTAAAGGAATGAATCATTTTCTTTTACCTACAACCAACAATTCAAATGAAGATATGAAATATGGTCTTTATTCTGTTGAGGCAATGCTAAATGAAATGTATAAATTAGGTTGTACAAAAAAGAATTTAAAAGCAAAAATTTCTGGTGGAGCAGATATTATGCAATTAATGGCTTCAAATATTAACTCAATAGGGCATAGAAATGTTGAGTTTGCAAAAGATTTTTGTAAGTCAGAAGGATTTGAAATACTTTCTGAACATACAAGAGGGGATCATGCAAGATTGATTTTGATGACTAATAATTTTGAAACATTTATTAAAGTTACAAATAAAAATGAAACTGATTCAAAAGTTATTCAAGAAGAAAAATCATTACAAGTGGAAATTACAAAAGCACCAGTTATCAAAGAGTATGTTGGTGGTGTTGACTTATTTGGGAATGACCCAGTACCAGCTCCAGAGATGGATATTGAGCTATTTTAAAGGTATTATGAGATGTATACAGTTATAGTAATAGATGATTCATTGTCAATGAGAAGAATATTGAAAGATATTATTAATTCTATTGATGAATTTGAAGTTATTGAAGAAGCTGTAGATGCCTTTGATGCAAGGGAAAAAATTAAAAAGTTTGAGCCTGATTTGGTAACGATTGATATTAATATGCCTAAAATGGATGGAGTTACTTTTCTAAGAAACTTAATGCGTCTTCACCCTATGCCAGCTGTTGTTGTATCAGGTGAGGGTGCAAGGGGAAATGATATTTTTGATGATGGTGCAGTTGGATATATTGAAAAACCAGCTAGTGGTGAATCAATGGTTTCCTTTCAATCAAGAGTAAAAGATAATCTACTAAATCTTACTTTTTTACTTCAAAGATATACGTTAAAAAAACCAAAACCACAAGTTGTACTTCAAAAGAAAACTGATTTAGAGTCAAATACTAAAGTTCATCCTGACCAACTACTTCCTTCATCTCCTGCAAGATTTCCAGGAACAAAAGTTATTGCTATAGGCTCTTCAACTGGCGGGGTAGAGTCTCTTTTGAGAGTTTTTAAATCATTACCAAATAATTTACCCCCTATAGTTATCACACAACATATTCCTTATGGATTTTCAAGATCTTTTGCACAAAGATTAAACAATGAATCAGCTCTTGATGTTTATGAAGCAGAAGATGGTATGAAATTGGAGAAAGGCAAGGCTTTTTTAGCACCTGGGAATATGCATTTGACTATTGAAAAAAGAGGTAGTGATTATTACACAAAACTTTTAGATGGAACTAGAATTTCTCATCATAAGCCTAGTGTTAATATTATGTTTAGATCAGTTAATAATGTTGTTGGTTCATCTGCGATGGCTGTAATGATGACAGGCATGGGAGATGATGGTATGATTGCAATAAAAGAATTGTATGATAATGGTGCTTATACTGTTGCTCAAAATGAAGAAAGTTGTGTTGTTTTTGGTATGCCAAAAAAAGCTATTGAAATTGGTGCAGTAAAAGATATTGTTCATTTAGATGAAATTGCTGAGTATATTATAGAATTTTCAAATAACCATAAAAGATAATAAAGTTTATTTTGGTATAATTATTAGTATTGAAAACTATAATTTTCAAACTGTAATATAAAAGGACTCTCATGCGATATGATTTAGATTTTTGTGATACTTTTGATAAAACACTTCTCTTTTGGATTGAGAGATTTATTCGTAATAAATTAACTTCACTTAGTAATTCAAATGTTAATGACAAAAATAAATTGGCAATGATAATTAAAGAATTAATAAAAGGTACTAAAAATTTAGATGAATTAACTTCTTTAGTAAAAAGTGCTAGAAATATTGGACTATCAGGAATTAATACGTATTATAATCCTTTATCAAAATTGTATGATTTTCTAATAAATTTAGGTTTAGATTCTATGAAAGAAATTGATGAAGAGTTATTGAGTGATTTTTTAGCTACAACAACAAGTGGATTGTCTGATGCTTCTAAAAAGAACCATCGAATAGCCCTACTCGCTTTTTTTTCATATATTGATAAGCAAAATGAAACAGAAGATGGCAATTCATATATGTTTAAAATTGAGCTGAAAAACTGGGGTGGACTTAGAGGTAAATCAGGTACAAAACTACCTTCATATATGAATAAAGATGAGATAACTAGATTTTTAGATGCTGTTGAAAATTATGAGTTTTCAGAAGATATTAGGTATAGAAATAGATTGATTCTTAAAATTATAATTTATACAGGAATTAGAGTTTCTGAAATGTTAAATTTAAAATTAAAAGATATATATAAAGAAGATGATGTTTTTATAATACAAGTTAGAGGAAAAGGTAATAAGCCAAGAGTTGTAATGATAAAATCAAAAATTATTCAAAATGAATTAGATTATTGGTTAAATCAAAGGATTTGTGAAGATGACTTTTTAGTTTGTAATAAAAAAGGAAATAGATTAACTCAAGCATATATAAGTAGAATAGTTGAAAAGATTCTTATTTCATGTGGTATTAGAAAAGAAAAAAATGGTGCACATATGCTAAGACATAGTTTTGCAACACTTTTATATCAAAAACATCATGACCTTATTCTTGTACAAGAAGCTTTAGGACATGCAGATATAAATACTTCAAGAATATATACCCATTTTGATAAGGAAAGATTAAAAGCAACTACAAATTTAATTGATTAAATTACCATAAACTAGAAGTTTCTAAATCTTCTTTTTCATCATTTATTTCCAAATAGACTTCATCTTCATAATCTAAATATATGGAAAAATCTCCTATATTTAGACTATTTTGTATGTTTTTTTTATTTAAATAAATATTTTCAACTCCATTTGATAAGTCAGATAAATAGTACTCAACCATAGATGGAGCCATATTATTTATGGTTTTATCTAAAGAATCAAAATCATCTACTCCAAAAGTAGAGTATAAAGATATTTTATTTAAAAGTAGTATCATTCTTTTTATTACTTATTTATTAAATCCATTTAACAATGAGGCCATTCTATTTAAATCAATTTTTTCATCAGAAGACTTTTTATCTAATTGAATATCATCTACTTTTACAGCTTCAGCCTTTGGTTTTAAAAAAGCATCACTAGAGACAATAGGAGTTGTTAAAAACTCCTCTTCATCTATATTATTAGTTGTTTGAGATTCCCTTGTTTGATTAAATGGCTGAGTTGTATTAGACTCATTAGTTGTATCTTTCTTCTTATCTCCAACTTTTAAAATAGTCTCTATTTTACTTAACATTGAGTTTATATTACTTCCATGTTTTTCATTAGTTGAATTAATCTCATTTAACTTATTTTCAAGATCAGAATTTAAAGACTCTAGTTCTTTTATATTGCCTTTTAATCCTTCATTTTCTTTTTCTAAATCTTCTTTTTCTTTTTGTAAAGTTTCATATGCATTTATTAAATTAGAAAGAGCATCACTTAATTTAGAAATTGTATCACTATTATTACTCATTAATTTTTCCTTCATTGATATTATTATCAAACCGTATTGTGCCAAAAATTAGCTAATAATTCCATCAATTTTTAATAATGAATCAACACTTGGTTCTCTATGTGCAAATTCGTAAAATAGCTCATTCATATCAGCTGAACCACCTTTTTCTAAAATAGTTTCTTTATATTTTAATGCTAACTCTTTATTAAAACTATTTTCAGACTCAATAAACATGTAATAAGCATCTGCACTTAATACTTCTGCCCACTTGTAAGAGTAATATCCTGCTGCATACCCTCCTCCAAAAATATGAGAAAAACCATTTTGAAATTTGTTGTAAATTGGTGGTTTTATGATTGAAATTTCATCTCTAATTTCATTTAATAATTTTTGTACATCTTCTTCTGTTTTGTATAGTTTTTGGTGAAGTTTGAAGTCAAAAAGAGCAAATTCAACTTGTCTTATCATATTTAAAGATGATTGAAAATTTCTAGCTTTTATGATTTTATCAATGGCTGTATCAGGTAAAGTTTCACCAGTTTTATAGTGTTTTGCAAACTGTTTTAAAACTGTTTTATCATATGAAAAATATTCTAAAAATTGAGAAGGAAACTCAACAGTATCCCATGCAACACCTGCTATTCCACTAATAAATGGTTCTTCAATTTTACTTAATAAATGATGTAAAGCATGTCCCATTTCATGAAAAAGAGTAACAACATCAGAGTGTCTAAGAAGTGATTTTGTTTTTTTTGTAGATTGAGGAAAGTTACAAACAATGAAAGCAGTAGGCAAATGAATATTATTATGTTTATCAACATAATATGAATGCCAATTGTTCATCCATGCTCCTCCTCTTTTATCTTTTCTTGATTCCAAATCTATGTAAATTCTAGAAGATATTTTTCCCTTTTCATATATGTCATAAGCTGTTGCTTTTTCATCCCAAGTTGTAGTATTAGCAGGTTTAAACTCAATATCAAATATAGAATTAAGAAAATCAAAAAATCCTTTTAATACTGACTCTTTTTCAAAATATGGTCTATAAAATTCTTCATCTAAATCATATTTTTCTTTTTTTAATTTTTCTGAATAATAAGATATATCATAAGATTTAAGATCTTCAATTCCATCTTTTTTTGCAAATTCTTTTATCTCTTCTATCTCTTTTTCTCCACCATCTTTGCCTTTTTGAGCTAGTTCATATAAGAAATTTATTACATCATCTTCTCTTTTAGCCATTTTTGTACTAAGTGAATACTCTGCATACGAAGAAAATCCAAGTATTTTTGATTTTTCATCTTTCAAAGCTAGTATTTCTTCTATAATTTTTCCATTTTCTGGTGCTCTTGTACAATATGCTTTATATATTTCTTCTCTTTTTTCTCTATTTGTTCCATACGTGATATAAGCGATATAAGAAGGCATTTGTAATGTAAATTTGTATTTGGTTTTACCCTCTTCTTCAAATTTAGCAAGTTCCAAATCCGACTCTGGAATTTCTTTTACATCTTCATAGTCTTCTACTATCATTTCATATGAATTTGTTGCATTTAATAGATTTTGTGAGAATTTGTGAGATAACTCACTTTGTCTTAAATTTATCTCTTTTAGTCTCTCTTTTAAATTATTATTTAAATGACAACCAGATAATTCAAAGTCTCTAATTTCATTTTCAAGTACTTTTTTTTGTATATCATTTAATATATATTTATAGTTATATTGTATATCTTTTAATGATGTATAAATATTTACATTTTGACTTAATTCAGTTTCATAAATTGAGATTAAAGGAAGGCAATCTTCATGCACTTTTGTCGTTATTTCTGAGTTTTTAACAGAATCTAAATGAAAAATTGGTGTTATGAAAATATTAATACTCTCCCCTATTTCTTGATAAGGCTTAACAAAGTTTTCATAAGTCTTATTTTCTATTTGTAAAAGCTTTTCTATTTCTTCTTTTGATTCTTTTAATTTTAGCTCTAATAACTCTTTTTTATTCTCTAAATCATTTGTATTAAATTCATCAAACATATTATTCCTTTTATTTATTTATTTATTATAAAATTCAATTAAAAACCCTCTGTCAAAATCAGAATAGTCTTTATAAAACTCTAGTGATTTAACATTGAAGTTTTTCATATAATTTTTTATTGAATCTCTTTGGTCATACCCATATTCACAATATAGATATTTTATATTTTTAGATGAAACTTCTTCTATTAAGTTTTTTAAAAGTTCATCACCAATAGTTCCTCCAAAAAGTGCATTTTTTGGCTCAAAATTTACATTATGTGGTAAAACATAACTATCTGAAATATAAGGAGGATTTGATATGCACATATCAAAATCACCATTAATTTCTTTTAATAAATCAGATTTTATAAAAGTAATTTGTTTTTTAACATTATGTTTTATTGCATTTTCTTTTGCTAAATTCAAAGCATCATCATTTATATCTACAGCTACAATTTTTAATTCTGGAAGTAGTTTTGAAAGCATTACAGAAATTATTCCACTACCTGTTCCAACTTCAACTATTTTTGGATTAGATATTTGTTTTAAAGTTTCAAATGCTTTTTCTACTAATATTTCTGTCTCTGGTCTTGGAATTAAAACATTCTCTTTTATAATAAAATTTTCACCATAAAAAGAGACTTTATTTGTAATGTATTCTAGTGGATAATGGGTTGCTCTTTTTTTAACTAACTTTTCCAATTCTTTTTCTTTTGTAAATTCTATATGACTATTTAGATGTATCCAAATAACATTTTTTTCAAGTAAAAACATTATTAGTATTTCTATTTCTTTTGCGGGTATATGGGTTACATTTTTAAGTTCTTGTGAATATTTTTTAATACACTCTTTTATTGTCATTAAACTCCTTTAAAAACCGTATTATACTTATAGAGTATAAATTAGACTTTAATAAAACTAATCTAATATATATAAGGAAATTTCATCTGCAAGAAGAAAATTGTAATTGTATATTCTATTTTCTTTTTTGAAGATTTTATTTTCATTCAATAATATTTCTATTTTTTCTAATTCTTTTTTATTAAATAAATTTAAATCAGTTCCAACTGTTGATCTTAATCCCAGTAAAACCTTTTCAGTTTTGATATCTAGATTATCCATGTACTCTTTTTCATAAGATATTGGATTTTCTATATATTTTTCTATGCTTTTATTTGGATAGTATCTAAAATTATCAATACAGCCAACAGCCCCTGTTCCTACACCTAAATAGTTTTTATATTCCCAATATCCAAAGTTGTGATTTGATTGCATTGTTTTAGATTTTGAAAAATTTGAGATTTCATATTGTTTGTAACCTAAATTATTTAAATAATTAAAAAGCTCATACGACAACTCTTCATCATCAATTTTTACTTTAGATTTATTGTAAAACTTTGTACCCTCTTCAAGCGTTAACGAATATGCACTGATGTGATCTATATTTAGTTCATTAATTATGTCAAAATCAAGTTTTAGTTTTTCAAAACTATCACCTTGTACACCGTAAATAATATCACAGTTAATACTATTAAAACCTATACATTTTGCATTTTGTATAGCATTTATAGCACTATTACTGTTGTGTGCTCGGTTTAAGTATTTTAGTTTTTTATCATTAAAACTTTGTACTCCAAAACTAATTCTATTGACTCCTAAATCTTTCATCCCACTAAGCCATTCTTTGGTTGCAGAATTTGGATTTGCCTCACTTGTAATTTCGCAGTTTTCTTTTAAATATGGAGAAATAATTTTAAAAATATTTTTGTATTCGTTATAATCAACACAACTTGGTGTTCCTCCACCAATAAATACTGTTTCAATTTTTTCGTCTTTTAAATAGTGCTTAATATCGTATAAAAGCTGTTTTTCAAGAGCTTTCATGTAAGTTTGTTTTAGATGAAATCTATCCACATATGAGTTAAATGCACAGTAAAAGCATTTACTATCACAAAATGGAATATGTATGTATAAAAGCAATTTTTAATCCTAAGTTTATTATAATATTTCCCTTATTATAAGGGAAAAGATATTTATGATTGATAAAAGTGAGAAAATACCTACAGTAGTAAATGGTAAAAATTATAGACCTAATGTAGCAGCTATTGTTTTATCAGCAAAGTATCCTCAAAAATGTGAACTTTTTATAGCATCAAGAACTGATGTTGAAAATGCTTGGCAGTTTCCCCAAGGTGGAATTGATGACGGTGAGAGTGCAAAAGAAGCTTTATTTAGGGAATTAGAAGAGGAAATTGGTACTAATGATGTGAAAATCATTGCAGAGTACCCAGAGTGGGTAAGTTATGAATTCCCTCCTGCAATTGCTGAAAAAATGAAACCATATGATGGTCAGGTGCAAAAGTATTATTTAGTTAAATTAAATGATGGTGCAAAAATTAATATTAACACTCATCATACTCCAGAGTTTAGCGAATATAAATTTGTTCCAACAAAAAATATTTATGATTATATAACTTTTTTTAAAAGGACTGTGTACAAACAAGTATTAAAGCATTTTAGAAAAGAAGGTTATATTTAAAAAGGAATACAAGTTATATGTTAAAAGTATTAAAATTTGGTGGTACTAGTGTTGGTACCTTAGATAGAATTCAAAATGTTGCAACTATTATAAAAAAAATAAAAGATGAGGGACATGATGTTATAGCTGTTGTTTCTGCAATGAGTGGCGAAACTAATAAATTAATCGAATATGCAGAAAGTTATTCAAAAAGTCCAAATGCTTGTGAATTGGATATGTTATTAAGTTCAGGAGAGCGAGTTACTTCTGCCCTACTTTCTATTGCTTTAAATGAAGCTGGTTATAGTGCTGTTTCTATGAGTGGAAGAGAAGCTGGAATAGTAACTGATGATAAACACACAAAAGCAAGAATTGAAAATATTGATACAACAAATATGAAAAGTGCCATAGATGAAGGCAAAATCATTATTGTTGCTGGTTTTCAAGGAGTTACACAAAATGGTAGAGTAACTACGTTAGGACGTGGTGGTTCTGATTTAACTGCTGTGGCTATTGCAGGGGCTATAAATGCTGATGTTTGTGAAATATATACAGATGTTGATGGTATATATACAACTGATCCACGAATAGAACCAAAAGCTAAGAAACTTGATAAAATATCATATGATGAAATGTTAGAATTAGCAAGTTTGGGTGCAAAAGTATTACAAAATAGATCAGTTGAAATGGCAAAAAAGTTAAATGTAAATTTAGTATCAAGAAGTAGCTTTACTCCTGAAGTTGAAGGTACTTTAATAACAAAGGAAGAAAATATTATGGAACAACCAATAGTAAGTGGTATTGCATTGGATAAAAATCAAGTTAGAGTTGGTATGTATGGTGTTATCGATAGACCAGGAATTGCATCAGCAATTTTTACAGCCCTTGCAGATGCAAATATAAACGTTGATATGATTGTTCAAACAGTTGCTGTTGATGGAAAAACAGCTTTAGATTTTACTATTCCTAAAACAGATTGGGAAATTTGTAAAAAAGTTATGGCTAACTTTAAAAATGAAGTTGAAAAAGTTGATTATAATGAAAAAATTTGTAAAGTTTCTATAGTTGGTGTTGGTATGAAGTCACATACTGGTGTTGCATCAAAAGCTTTTACAGCACTTGGAAGTGAAAATATTAATATTAGAATAATTTCAACAAGTGAAATTAAAATTTCAATGATTATAGAAGAAAAATATGCAGAATTAGCAGTTCGTGCTCTACATGAAGCATATGATTTGGATAAATAAAAGTGCAAGAATTTTTAAATTGGACAGTTGATACAATCAGGGATGATAAACTACTATCTCCTTGGTTGGAAGAAAAAAAATATGAATGGACACCTTTAGTTGCTAAGTCTATTATTAGTATTTTAGATAAAGGTTGTTCAGTTATTGTAATAAGTGATGATGAAAGAAATTGGTTTTTGGAGTATATTCTTACAAATATCAATAAAAAAAGTTTAAATAGACCATATTTACCTTTTTATGATTTTAAATCATTTTATAAACTAATTGATAATGTTCAAAATGAAGATGATATAAATTATATAAAAGATATGTTAAATATATCTTTCCCAAATGGTTATTGTTTTTGGTATATAGGGCGAAGTCAAGATGTAAGAGCTTTAATCCCAAAAGTTTCTAAATACTCTTTTTTATGGCTATTGGATGAAGAAAAGCAAGATGCTTTTAATTTAAAAAGTAGTGATATCGCTTTAGATATGAAATTTCTACAAATGTTTAGATTATATAATAAAACCCTAAGTGCAGCACTTTTTGCAGAGATTAATGTTGAGAGTTAATTTTGATTGAAAAAAATAGTTCAACAATACTTATAGTAAATAATATAGATGAAACTTTAAAAGATTTGATACAAACTCTACCTAATCATAGTTATAGAGTTATAAGAAATGAAGAAAAAGATGATTTTCTAACTGCACAAGCACAGCAAACTATAAAAGAAGCGTATATTTCTTCAAGTGAAACAAAATATATTATTCTTTGTGGAAGTAGCTTTAGAACAGAAGCTCAAAACTCTTTATTAAAGGTTTTAGAGGAACCTCCTCGAAATATTGTTTTTATTATTGTTACTACTTCTAAATCAAATATTTTACCAACTATTCTTTCTCGTATGCCACATAAGTATTTAAAAAAGAGAATTGAAAGAGTTGATGTGGATTTTGATTTTTTTAGAATGGATTTAAAAAGTCTATATCAATTTTTAAAAGATAATCAAAAAATTGGTAAAAAAGAAGCAAAATCTATAATAGAATCAATTTTATTTAAAATTAATTCTCAAAAAATAAAACTTTCTCAAAAAGAGTTAGATGCTTTTTCAAATGCTATAAAGCTTTTAGAATTAAACTCTAGACCAATTCATATTTTAACTACCCTACTTTTAACGATAATTCATAGAAAACATAGATAGATTTGGAGTTTTATGAAAAATTTTAAAACAAAAATCATGGGTATTATTAATGCAAATGAAGACTCTTTTTTTAAAAATAGTAGATTTTATGGCTCAAATGCTGTTTTAAAAATAGAACATATGATTAGCGATGGTGCGGATATTATTGATTTGGGTGGAGTTTCAAGTCGCCCTGGAAGTATTGCTGTGTCATGGGAAGAAGAGTTAAATAGAGTTAAACCAATAATTGATTTAATATATGATGAAAAACTTTATGAAAAGGTAAAATTTTCTTTAGATTCTTATCAACCAAAAGTTTTAGATTATGCTTTAAATAGAGGTTTTTCTATTGTAAATGATATTACTGGACTAGAAAATGATGAAGTTTGTAAAATTGCTTCAAAATATAATGCACAGGTTGTTATTATGCATATGCAAAATAATCCAGAAAACATGCAAAAAAGTCCAGAATATGATGATGTAATTAAAGAAATAGATACTTTTTTTAATCAAAGAATTAAAAAAGCTAAAAACTTTGGAATAAATAATATTGTTTTAGATGTTGGTATTGGTTTTGGTAAGAATTTACAGCATAATTTACTTCTTCTTAAAAAATTAGAGCATTTTAAACACTTTGGTTATGAGTTATTAATAGGTGCTAGTAGAAAATCGATGATTAATTTAGTTATAGAGTCAACTATTGAAGAGAGACTTCCTGGCACCTTAGCTATTCATTTGGAGTCAATTAAAAATGGAGCTTCAATTATAAGATGCCATGATGTTAAAGAACATTATCAAGCTATTAAAATACAAGAAGCTATAAATAATGTTGAGATACTTTAGCTAAAGTATCTCATGTAAGCTATTTGCTTTTTTCATCCATAAATCTAAAGCCTCATAATCTTCTTTTTCAACCATATCTCTAACTTTTTGCATATGAGTTTCAAATAAATCAATAGAATCTAATAGGTTTTTTCTATTTTGTTTAAAAATATCTGTCCACATTGCAGGGCTTGATTTTGCTATCCTACTCATGTCTTTGAAGCCACCTGCAGCTAAGGCTATAATTGATCTTGGATCTTCATGGTTCATAACGGTATTTGCTAAAGAAAAAGAAATAGCATGTGGTAGATGTGACATATAGCAAGCATGTATATCATGGTCCTTTGATTTCATAAAAACTAGTCTCATACCAATATCTTGAAATATTTTAATTGCTCTTTCTTTATGAATATCATCATTTTCTTCTAAATCACATAAAACTACAGTTTTTCCCTCATATAAACCATCTATTGCAGCTTTTGGACCAAATTTTTCTGTACCAGTCATAGGATGCGCTGCAACAAAATTTTTTCTAATTTCTGTGGGAATATTTTTGACAATAAACTCTTTTGTTGAGCCTAAATCCATAATAGTAGTAGTTTGTGAAACATCTTTTAAATCATCAAACATTGAAATTATTGAATCAACAGGAATAGCTAAAATAATAACATCAGAATTCTTTTTTAACTCATCTAAACTCATTAATTTATCAACTAAATTTAACTCTTCAATTTCTTTAGCTGTTTGTTCATTTCTAGCATATCCATATACATTTTTTGCTATTGTATATTTTTTAACTGCTTTTGCAATAGAACCACCCATAAGCCCTAATCCAATAATTCCTATATTCACTACTTTACCTTTATAAAATGTATAAAAAAAAGATTATATCTTAATCATCCTATAAAGTTTATTTAGTTATATTATCTGCTTTAATAAGAATAGTTATAAGGATCAACGTGAAAAAATCTGCTTTATATACCTCTTTAGTACTTGCTACATTTTTACATGCACAAGAGATACAGTCTATAAAATATGTTAATTTATCTAAAATCTCTCAAGATATTGCGGATGAGACAATTGAATTCAAAGTTGGCGATGATATAAATAATAAATCAATAAATAATGCTATTAAAAAATTTTATAAATTTGGATATTTTGATGATATTTCAGTAAATAATGACAATGGTAATCTAGAATTTATCTTTAAGGAAAAGCCTTCTATTGCCAATATTGAAATGAACAATTATAAAAGTAGAGATGAAGATAAAGAAGTATTATATTCACAAATGGGTATAAAAAAAGGAACTATGTACACAACTTCGGCAATCAAGCATGCTAAAGAAGTTTTACTTAAAAACTTAGAGCGTGAAGGTTATGTTAATTCTGTTGTTGAAGTTGATGTTGTAAATTTAGAGAATGATGCGGTTGCTATAACTTTTGATGTAAATGTTGGTGATGAAATTATAATTAAAAAAGTAAACTATTATGGTGCAACAAAACTAGATGAAGATGATTTTGAAGAAGTTACTGCAAATAATGAAGAAGATCTAATTCCTTGGTTTTTTGGACAAAATAGTGGTGAAGTAAATTTAGAACAACTTGAATTTGATGCTCCAAGAATTAGAGATCAATATTTCAAACAAGGTTATTTAGACTCTGTTGTAAAAGATCCATTTTTAAAAGTTAACTTTGCTTCTAATGATGCTGTACTAGATTTTTTTATTCAAGAAGGTAAACAATATAAAACAAATGATATAAAGATATATGTAGATGCCTCAATTATAGACCCAAAAACTTTATATAGTGAATTAAAACTTGAAAAAGATGATATTTTTAATATAGAAAAATTAAGAACTGATGTAGAATTTATGAAAACAAAAGTTTCTGATTTAGGATATGCTTTTACACAAGTGAAGTATGATATTAATAAAGATGAAAAAAATGCTACTGCTGATATTATTTTTAACATAATTCCAGGGAAAAAAGTATATATAAACGATGTAATTATCTCTGGAAATAATAGAACTCTTGATAGAGTAATAAGAAGAGATGTCTATTTAGCTCCAGGTGATTTATTTTCTCTTACTGATTTTAATGATTCAAAAAATAAATTAAAAAGAACAGGTTTTTTTGATGATGTAACAATTGAGCAAAAAAGAATTACTGATGATAAAATGGATTTAGTAGTAAATGTAAAAGAGACTCCAACAGGTAATATAACACTAGGTGGAGGATATGGTTCTTATGATGGGCTTTTATTAAATGCTGGAATTAATGAAAAAAATGTATTTGGTTCAGGTTTAGCAGCTGCTGTTAATGTAGATTTTTCTGAAAAAAGTCATAACTATTATCTTTCTCTTTCAAACCCTGCAATTAGAGATAGTAAATACAATGGAACAGTTGAAATTCATAATTCAGAAAATGAAATTGATTATTCAGGTACGGCAAATGGATCTTATCAGTTAAGTAAAATAGCAAATGGATTCTCTATTTCTGCTGGAAGAGAGATAATTAGAAATCTTTATGCAGGTGCAAAATATAGATTTGATATGATTGAAGAAACATATACAGATACAAATACTGGTGATGGTCTTTCATTACCTTCTAATGTTGATCAAGATTATATAACAAGTTCTATTACTCCATATATTAATTTTAATAATACTGATGATTTTATGGTGCCTAGAAGTGGGATAAAAGCAGGAACTTCTTTAGAGTTCGCAGGAGTTGGTGGTGATTCAAAATATTTAAAAAGTTTATCAAATTTTAAATATTTCTATTCTTTGGAGGATTTAATCGATAGTGATTGGATCTTTAGATATAGAGCAAATTTAAATTTTTTAGTTGATAATGGAAGATTAAACAGAGGAGATTCTTTGTATCTTGGTGGACCTAAATCTTTAAGAGGATATGAGTCGTATGCTTTTGGTCCAGATGATAACTTGATAAATAAAACAGTTTATAAACAATCATTTGCAAATAGTTTTGAACTATCTTTCCCTTTAGTTTCTAAATCAAAAATGAGATGGGGAGTTTTTTACGACTATGGAATGATTGGAAAAGATTCTTTTTCTGAAATAAAAAGAAGTGGAACAGGAGCATTATTTGAATGGGTTTCTCCATTTGGACCACTTCAATTCATCTTCTCACAAGCATTAGATGATGAACAAGGCGATAAAACATCTTCATTTGAATTTGCTTTAGGTTCGTCTTTCTAAATAAAGAGATAAAATGGTAAAAAAAATGAATATAACAAATAGAATTACGAATGAAGAAGCTTTAGATTTAATTCAAAATGCTTCTTTAGTTGAATTAGGTGAAATGGCAACTAAAAGAAAGTTGGAACTTCATCCTGAAAAAATAACATCATTTGTTGTAGATAGAAATATAAATTATACAAATGTTTGTTGGGTTGATTGTAAGTTTTGCGCTTTTTATAGACATGGACGAGATGATGATTCATATGTATTATCATATGAAGAGATTGATAAAAAAATTGAAGAATTACTAGAAATAGGTGGAACTCAAATTCTTATGCAAGGTGGAGTTCATCCAAAACTAAAAATTGATTATTATGAAGATCTAGTTGAACATATACATACTAAATTTCCTCAGATCACCCTACACTCTTTTTCTGCAATAGAGATTGTTTATATTGCAAAAATTTCAAAGATATCTATTTTGGAAGTTTTAAAAAGATTACAAGCTAAGGGATTAAGTTCAATACCTGGAGCTGGAGCTGAAATTTTAAGTGATAGAGTAAGGGATATAATTGCACCTAAAAAAATTGATGCAAGCCAATGGTTAGAAGTTCATAGACTTGCCCATTCAATTGGAATGAAAACAACAGCTACTATGATGTTTGGAACAGTTGAAACAGATGAAGAGATTATTGAGCATTGGGATTTAATTAGACAATTACAAGATGAAACTGGCGGATTTAGAGCTTTTATTATGTGGTCTTTTCAAAGCAGTAATACTAAATTATTGGAAGAAATCCCTGATTTAAAACCTCAGTCTTCAAACAGATATTTAAGATTATTAGCTGTTTCAAGAATATATTTAGATAATTTTAAAAATATTCAAAGTTCATGGGTTACACAAGGAAGTTATATAGGTCAAATGGCTTTAAAATTTGGTGCAAATGACTTAGGAAGTACTATGATGGAAGAAAATGTTGTTGCAGCTGCAGGAGCTACAAATTGTATGAATCAAGATGAAATGATTCAACTAATAAGAGATATTGGTGAAAACCCAGCTAAGAGAAATACTGCATATGAGATATTAGAAAGGTTTTAATTCTAATATGAAACAAATAGCATTAATTTTATTTTTTATACAAGGATTTTTAATGGGTGCCCAAATTGAGCATATTAAAATAAATAATACAAATATACCAATTATTTTTGAAGAACAACACTCTTTAGCAACTTTTAATTTACAATTAGTTTTTAAAAATAGTGGTTATATAAAAGACAAAGATAAAAGTGGATTATCAACTTTATCAGCTAGAGTATTAAATGAAGGTACTTTAGAAGATGGAAGTGTAAAATTTGCTCAAAAGTTAGAGAAGTTAGCTATTTCATTAAATGCTTCTCATGGTTTTGAAACATTTGTAATAGAATTATCTTCTATAAAAGATGTTTATAAAAATGGCTTACAATTATTAAATGAACTATTAAAGTCTCCTAATTATAAAGATGAAACATTAAATAAAATTAAGACAATTTTAACAGGTTCATTAAAGAGAAAAGAGAATGATTTTGATTATGTATCAAGAAATGAATTAAATAAAATACTTTTTAAAGGTAGTGCTTTAGAAAATCCTTCTAATGGAACTATTGATTCTATTTCTAAAATTACTTTAGATGATGTAAAAGAATTTGTTAATTCTACATTAGTATTAGAAAATTTGATAGTTGTAGTGGGTGGTGATATTACTTTAGATGAAGTAAAAAAAGGGTTAGAACCACTTTTAAGTTCATTAAAAAATGCAGAAGAATCAAAGATTATTAATCTAAACGCATCTGATAAAAAAATTGTTAAAGAGATAATTAAAGAAACAGAACAAGCTTATATATACTTTGGAAGTCCTTTTAATACAAAAGTTAATGATAAAAATAACTATATTGCAAAGGTGGCTTCATTTGTATTAGGTGGTAGTGGTTTTGGTTCAAGACTTATGGAAGAGATTCGTGTTAAAAGAGGTTTAGCATATAGTGCATATGGACAAATTTCTATAAATAAATCCCATTCATATTTTTCTGGATATTTACAAACTAAAAATGAAACTGCAAATGAAGCAAAAGATTTAGTAATAAAAATAGTTAATAATTTTGTAAAAAATGGTATTACTATTGATGAACTAAATGCTGCTAAAAATTTCTTAACAGGTAGTGAACCTCTTAGAGTTGAAACATTGAGTCAAAGATTAAATCGTGCATTTACAAATTACTATAGAGGATTAGAGCAAAACCATACAAATAAAGAGTTAGAAAAAATTGAAAAATTGACTTTACAAGAGATTAATGATTATATTAAATCTCATGTGGAAATAAAAAATCTATCTTTTTCAATAGTAAGGAAATAAATTTGTTAAGATTTGCACCAAGTCCAATAGGAAATATGCAGCTTAATAGTTTAAGAGTTGCTCTAATTAATTATATTGTTTCAAAACAGCTAAATGAAGAACTTTTAATTAGAATAGAAGATATAGATAAAGAAAAAAATATTGAGGGAAAAGATAAAGAGATATTAGAACTTTTATCTCTTTTTTCAATTGAATATAAAACAGTAATTTATCAAAGTGAAAATTTAAAATACCATCAAAAAATGGCTATGCAACTTATGAGTCAAAAAAAAGCATTTTCATGTTTTTGCTCTGATGAAAAATTAGAAGAACTTAGAATTGAAGCAAAAGAAAATGACAAACCATATTATTATGATGGTTTTTGTGAAACTTTATCTGATGAAACAGTTTTGAATTGTAATGCACCTTTTACAGTTAGAATTAAAAAACCAGAAAGTACCATTTCTTTTACTGATTTACTTAAAGGTGATTTTTCATATGAGCCTTTTATGGTTGATTCATTTAGAATATTAAAGCACGATAAAACACCAACTTATGATTATGCTTGTGCTGTTGATGATATGCTTTATGATATATCGACAATTATTAGAACAGAAGAGTACCTTTCAAATACAGCAAAGCAAATTCATGTAAGAAATACATTAAACTATACTAAAAATATAGATTATATACATCTTCCAAAAATTATTAATGTAAAAACTGGAGAAGCACTTTCTACGTTAGATGAACTATATAGTGTTAAACATCTTGTTGAAGAAGGATTTTTACCTAGTGCTATAGCAAATTACTTGGTACTTTTAGGAACTGAGACACCAACTGAGATTTTTACTATTGAAGAGGCTATTGAGTGGTTTGATATTAAAAAAGTATCAAATACTCCTGTAGAATTTGATATTGAAAAATTAAAATCAATAAATACTGTACATATATCAAAATTAGATGAAATGAGATTATCTAAAATTTTAGGTTTTGCAGATAGTGATATAGGAAAACTTGGAAAGCTTTTTTTAGAAGAAGCCAGTACAATAAAGGAGATTAAATCAAAAATTGATTTAATTTTTAGTTCAAAAACTCCTCTTGAAGGATTTGAAAAAGAGTTTAATAATCTAAAAGATTGTATTTTAACTGCTCCATTTATTGATGATTTTAAGCTATTTGAAAATTATATTATTGATAATACCGAATTAAAAGGTGATTTATTATCTAATTTATTGAGATATATTATAACTGGTACTAATAGTGGAGCAAATTTATCGGATATTTATCCGCTTATTAAAAACTATATGGGAGAAATTGTAAAATGACAGATGCATTAATTGGTTCAATTGCTACAGTTGTTATGAGTATTATATTTTTATATAAATGGGTTGTAATTATTTCAGCTTTAATATCTTGGGTTAGACCAGATCCTTATAATCCTATTGTTCAGATGTTATATAGATTGACAGAGCCTGCTTATGCTTTTATAAGAAGGTATATACCAACAGTATTTGGTGGTATGGATTTAGCACCAATGATTTTAATTTTAGTTCTTATTTTCCTAGAGACATTTTTAGGAAGATTATTTATGGGTATGTAAGAAGATTATTATGAGATTAAAGATTTTTTCACTCTTTTTTCTTATTGTTAGTCACTTATTTTCTGAAGAAAATTTAAATATTCAAACACCTTTAGAAAAGGATTTTCGCTATTTTCTTGATTTAAAAAATAGTGAAAAATCTTATGAACATACTATAAAAATACTAGAAAACATTTCCAATGTAAATCAAGCTATTTTTGATGAGTATGCAAAAAAAATAGATTATGATGAAACTTTAGCAGTATTGCAGTGTATGAATGCCAATGAAAAAAGTTTGGTAGAAGCAAATAGTGACTGTATAGTTGTTGGATTAAACTTAAAAAAAGCATTAGAGCTTACTCCTTTAGAAATTAATTCAATTATATTAAAAATCGAAGATAGATATCCTATTTTTGCAAAAGAGTTAAAAATTATAAACTCCCCTATTCCTTTTACTAAAATTGTTTCTTCTTCTCATGATATTATTTATGATTTATATTTAAACAGTTCAAATAACTTTTTATATGAAAAATTAAATTACAAACTCCCTTTAAAAACTATTGAAAAAATTAAATATGATGAAAAATTTGAAAGATTTTTATCATTGATAATAAGTAATCCCAAGTTAAATTTTTTACAGTCTTCATTTTTTGATTTAGATGACACTAATTATAACTACAATGTGTCATTTCTTTTAGCAATAAACAGAGTATTAAATAAAAAAATTGATGAACAAACAGTGATATATTTTAAAAATGCTTTATCGAAAGCTATTTCCCAATATGAAAAAGATAAAGTAAACTTTTGGCTTTATTTATTAAAAAATGAGGAAAGTACTCTAGCTGTTTTAAAAGAGTCAAGTGACTTAAATATTTATACTCTTTATGCAAAAAAAGATATTAAAATAGATGATAGCTTCAAAATTCTTGAATATGAGTTTTTAAAAGATTGTTTTACTGATAGAAAAATTCTTATTCATTCATTTGCCAAAACATTAAGTAATTTTGACGTTAAAAGTATTTCAAAAGAGTTTGACTTAGGTTTAATGCAATTAAATTTAAATAAAGTCAATGAAATAGTATTATTAAATAATCTTGAGCTTAAAGAAGAAGAGTTATTGACTCCAAAAACAAATATTCTTTATTATTCATATATTTTAAATGAATTAGAAACTGAATTTTACCATCCTTTAACACTTTTTTATGCTTATGTTAATGGGGCAAAAAACTTAAATGAGAGATTATATTTTAATTTGTTTGAAACTCAAAATATCTATGAACCTTACTTAAGTTTAGAACTTTTAGGGGATGAAAAAGTTAAAGAGTTTATTTATAATTATATTGCTTATACAAAAATCTTTGCAAAAAAAGATTTAAGTTTAGAAGAGTTTTTTAAAAACTTATTTCAGCCTTCTGACTTTCATTAAGTCTATATCTCAATAAAAAGTTTGCTATTTTCTCATTTTTATTAAATTTAATTAAATAGTATTTTGCCCATGGGTTTTTAAGAGGAATTGATTCAATTATTTTTGATTCTTTTGCAATTTCTTCCATTTTTGCATAATTAGTTTCATAATTTAATTCTTTTTCTATATCCTCATTTGAATAATTTTTTTTATCTAAAGTTATTGTTGGTATTGTAGTTTCTTTGTTATTTGCAACATATACAGAAACTATAAAGTTTTCATAGTCATTATCATATTTATTTTCTACTTTATTTAAGTATGTTGCTGTGAATATTGCAACTACTTCATCTTTTTTAATTATGTCTGCTTTTTTTGTATATTGCAAAGAGTTTAAATAAAAATCATTTTTATCAAAATATTTAGTGATAGAATAAGAACTACAACCACTTAGAAAAACTAAAAAAGAAATTAAAATAATTGATAAAAATTTGTTCATAAAAACTCCATATAAGTATAATAATTTGGTGATTTTACACTAAAGATACTTTAACCATCATTTAGGTAAAATCCCAAAATGAAATCAAGTACAAAAAAATATTTAGCTGTAGCTTTTACTGGACCTTCAAATAGTGGTAAAACAACTTTAATTATTAAAGTTTCAAGTATCTTGCAAGATATGGGTTATAAAGTTTGTATTGTCAAACATGACCCAAAAGATAAAGCCAGCTTTGATAGAGAAGGAAAAGACTCTTATAAGTTTTTTCAAACAGGAGCAAATGTTGCAGTTGTAGGTCCTACAAAAACAACTATGTTTAAACAAGAAACTTCAACAATAGAAGAGATTATTGATATGTTTGGAGAGTTTGATTATCTTTTAGTAGAAGGACTTAAAACTTTACCATTGCCAAGAATTGCCATATTTAGAGATAAAATTGAAAATTCTTATTTTGAAATTACAGATATAATTGCTACTGATGAAAGTATAAAAAATATTCCAAATGGGATAAAAAGATTAGATTTAAATAATCCAGAAGAGATAATCAAATGGATTGAACAAAATGCGAAAAGAGTAAAATAATGAATGAAATTTTTGATGCCATAAAAGAGTCGGCTGTAAAGATTAAATATCTTATAGAGACAGGTGATACGGGAAAAAGTGAACAAGAAAATTCTACTGGTGATACGCAGTTGAAACTTGATATCCAAAGTGATGTAATTATTGAAGAGATATTTGCAAAAGTAAAATCTATAAAAGCAATAGTTAGTGAAGAGCAAGAAAGTATTGTAAATTTGCATGATGAAGGTAAATATTTAATTGCTTATGACCCTTTAGATGGTTCTTCTTTAGTTGATGTAAATTTATCAGTTGGTTCTATATTTGGTATCTATGAAAATGAGTTTAATGCACAAAATATTATAGCTTCTGTTTATGTGGTTTTTGGACCAAGAGTTGAAATGGTAATTACAACTGATGATGTAAAAATGTACAGATTACTTAATGGAAAATTTGAATTTATTCAAGATATTAAGTTAAATGAAAAAGGAAAATTAAATGCTCCTGGTTCTACTCAAAATTGTTGGGCACCTTTTCATAAACAACTAATCGATGATATTTTTAATGATGGCTATAGATTAAGATATAGTGGTGGAATGGTTCCTGATCTTCATCAAATACTTCTTAAAGGTGGAGGATTATTCTCATATCCAGGAACTACTGATAGACCAAAAGGGAAATTAAGACAACTATTTGAGGTATTTCCTTTTGCTTTAACATATGAAAAAGCAGGTGGTGAAGCAGTTGATGGATTTAAAAGAGTTTTAGATGTTGAAACTACACATATCCATGACACAACTCCTTGTTTCTTTGGTTCAAAAGAAGAGATAAATAGAGTTTTAAAAGTTTATAGTGAAAATGGAAAATAATCAAAAACTTGACCAATGGGAAGAGGCTTTAGAAGAGCAATTAGTTGTTTTAAAACAGTGCCAAGAATCTTTTGGATTGGATTCTTGTAGTGATTGTGAGAAGTTTTTTGATTGTGAAATAAGAAAAAGATATGTAATAGCTGTGTATGAATCTATGAATAAAGGTTCTACAGGTGGATTTGAATTTTAATAAAAGGTAAAAAATGAATTGTCATAAAAATGTTTATATTACTACTCCAATATATTATGTAAATGATGTTGCACATATTGGACATGCCTATACTACTATTATTGCTGATATGCTAGCTAGATACTCAAGATTAACTGGTAAAAAAACTTTTTTTCTTACAGGTACTGATGAGCATGGGCAAAAAATAGAAGAGAGTGCAAAAGCTAGAGATAAAACTTCTAAAGAGTATGCAGATGAAGTTTCTGGTAAGTTTAGAGCACTGTGGGATGATTTTGATATTACATATGATAAGTTTATAAGAACAACGGATGAAGAACATAAAACTGGAGTTCAGTTTGCTTTTGAAAAAATGTATAACAAAGGTGATATTTATAAAGGTGAATATGAGGGATATTATTGTGTATCTTGTGAGACATTTTTTACTGAAAAACAACTAATTGAAAATGAGTTTTGTCCTGACTGTGGAAAACCTACAAATATTGTAAAAGAAGAGAGTTATTTCTTTAAATTATCAGCTTATGAAGATAAATTATTAAAATGGTATGAAGAAAATCCTGATTGTATTTTACCTCGTTCTAAAAAGAATGAAATTACAAATTTTGTAAAGGGTGGATTAAGAGATTTATCTATCTCTAGAACATCTTTTGATTGGGGTGTTAAACTACCAGAATCACTAAATGAGCCTAAACATGTAATGTACGTATGGTTAGATGCCCTACTTAACTATATTACAGCACTTGGATATGGAACTGATGAAAAAAATATGGAATTTTGGCCAGCAAATGTACATTTAGTTGGAAAAGATATTTTAAGATTTCATGCTATTTATTGGCCAGCATTTTTGATGTCTTTAGATTTACCATTACCAAAACATATAGCAGCTCATGGTTGGTGGACTAGAGATGGAGATAAAATGTCTAAATCAAAAGGAAATGTAGTAAATCCTAAAGAAGTGGCAGATGCCTATGGCTTAGATGCTTTTAGATATTTTATGCTTCGAGAAGTTCCTTTTGGTCAAGATGGTGATTTTTCTCAAAAAGCTTTAATGGACAGAATCAATTCTGATTTAGGAAATGATTTAGGAAATTTACTTAATAGAATTATTGGTATGAGTGGAAAATATTTTGAATATAAAGTAACTTCAAAAGATGTAGTTCAATTTCATAAAAAAGAGTTAGATGAAGTTAATGAGATTTTAGAAGGTGTAGAAAGTTATATTTATAATATGCAATTAAATAGATATCTTGAAGAGATTTGGAAAGTTTTAACAATAGCAAATAAAGCAATTGGTGATTACGAGCCTTGGACTAAAATGAAAGAAGGAAAAGTAGATGAAGCCATGGCTTTAGTTGCTTTGATTACAAATATTATGGCTAGAGTTGCCCTACTTTTAGATTCTGTAATGCCTGAAAAAATTTCAAAAATAGCTCAATGTATAGGGTTAGAAATAAATAGTGATAATTTTACAAAGATAGTTGTAAACAAAGAGTTACTTTCTGATGTAACTATTACAAAAATAGAACAACTATTCCCAAGAATTGAGGAAATATTATTAGAACAAGCAGCACCTGCAGTTGTTAGTACACAGCCTGCTAAAAAAGAACTAGAAAAAACAGAAGAAATAGTTGACGAAGATAATTTAATTACAATTGACAAATTTTTTGAAACTACATTAAAAATTGGAACAATTGTAGAAGCTGAAGAAGTACCAAAATCTTCTAAGTTATTAAAACTACAAGTTGATTTGGGTGAAGGAAGAAATAGACAAATTTTAGCTGGTATAAAAGAGTCTTATAGCGCTGAAGAATTAGTTGGAACGCAAGCTTGTGTTGTAGCAAACTTAAAACCTGCAAAACTTATGGGAATGCTAAGTGAAGGTATGCTTCTAGCAGCACGAGATGAAAATGGTTTAAATTTAGTTCGTCCTGAAAAACCAAAAGTTTCTGGAACGAAAATCTCTTAAGAAATATTGTGAATATTTCTTCTATCATTGATATTATAGATGGAGAACTACAAAACTCTCCATCTATTTCTTTTATATACAATATTAAAACTGATCCAAAAAAAGTTATTGAAGGGGACCTTTTTTTAGCTAAAAATTATGAAGAAATCATAATTGCTTTAAAAAATGGTGCTTTTGCAATAGTTTATGATTTTGAAATGGAAGTTTTAGATAAAGAAATAGCTTGGATAAAAGTTTTTTCGGTTGAGGAAGCTTTAGTTAAATTATTTAGATTTAAATTTTCTACTTTTAATTTAGAAGTTTATTATTGTGATAAAGTTACCTTTGATTTATTAAATATTTTTAAGTATTTAAATAAACAAATTAAACTTATATCATCTAAATTGTATCGAAGTACAAAAATTATAGAAAATATAAGTGAAGATGAGATCTTTTTTTGTTCAGATGAAGAACTTATAAAAAATATTTATCCAAATTATAAAAAATTTTCGCAAAAAGATTATAAAATTTACAATTTAATAGAACATTCCCTATTTGAAACTTCATTTTCTTATGAAGAGAAGTATTTTCAAAAATTAAAAATCCCATCTTTATATATAAATCAATTTTTAGATGTGTACAACTTTTTTGATACAGATTTAGATTTTCATAAGTTAGCTAAATTTAGTCATTTTAAGCCAATTTTTGTTGATAAATACTTAAATATCATAGATTTTGGGAAAAGCAATAAATTTATTATTTGTCAAAAGAATTTAGATTTATTAGTAAATGAAATTTCATACCTTGAAAAAAAATACAAATATGGTAAAACTATATTTATTAGCCCAATTTTCATAGAAAATTTAAAAGAGAAGCAAATTGTTTTAGAAAATTTAGATGATTTAAAACATGTTATTAAAAAAGAGAATTTCAATGCTATTTATATAATGGGTTATGATAAAATAAAAGTTGAAGAAATATTAAGATTGTCTTTACACGAAAATACAGAACTCTTTTAGAATACCATTCCAAAAGAGCCTACAACTTTTCCTAAAATTTCTAATTCATCACTTTTCATTATTTGAGCAGGATAATCCTTATTGTCAGAAATAATATCAAGCTTTCCATCAACTCTTTTTTGTATTCTTTTTACAAAAAGACCATGATTTGTCGTAAATGCGTATATTCCATCTCTAAAACCACTTTTTATAGATTTATCTACAAAAATTATATTATTTGAATTAAGTGTTGGTTCCATTGAATCACCTATTACATTAATAGCTTCTATATTTTTTAGATTTTGTTCTCCTCCTAGCATATCTATAAAATAAGGGGGAACTTCAAGTTTTTCATAATTTTCATCACTATCATATGCCCCTCCCCCTGCACTAACAGAAATTTCTGGAAAATACTTAATCCAATATTTATCTGTTGAATCTATAAGTGAGCCAGGATTTTGATTATATAAAAGCCAATTTATTGAGATTTTTTTAAGTGCACAAAAGTCTAATATATTTGAAAAAGGAATCTTGCTTCTATTTTTCATAGTTGCAAAATTTGCTTGAGTTAGATTTAAAGCATCAGCTACGTCTTTATCAAAAACTTTGCCATTTTTTCCATCTGTACTTAAAACATCTTTTAATCTTTCAATTATCTCATTTACTAATAACATTTTATCTCCTTTTTGAAATTATATTACAAAATGAAATATTTTTCAATACTTTTAAAAAAATTTACTAAAATTTGAAATATTTTTTAGGAGTTTAACATGCAAACAATAATTATAGATACAAAAATATCAATTTCAAGAGCTATAAAAAGATTAGATTACTTATTATATAAATATGGTAATAAAATATTGTAAATATGTACAAATAATGTAAATTTTAAAATTTAAGATAAATTATTAGTAAAATTAATTTTAACAAAGGTAAATTACTATAAAATTGAGTTTGAATTTCGGTGTTTTGACGGAGAAATATATGGAAACAAACTTAGTCATGGAAGCATTAAAATTCATGGTCTTAGGAATGGGAATTGTTTATGCCTTTCTTATTATCATGGTTTTTGCTTTAAAAGCTCAAGCAGCGCTTATTGGGAAATTTTTTCCTGAAAAAGACAATCTAAAGACTGCTAAAAAAGTTCAGCCTAGTGTTGCAACATCTGATACTGCTAAAAAGATTGCTGCTATTTCTGCAGCTATTCAACATCACAATAATCAAAAAGGTTAATTTTAATGTCTAAAAAATATATTGATATAATGGATACCACTTTTAGGGATGGTTTCCAGTCAGTTTTTGGTGGACGTGTTTTAATGAATGACTTTTTTCCAGCTGTTGAAGCTGCAAAAGAGGCAGGAATAAAGCATTTTGAGTTTGGTGGGGGAGCAAGATTTCAGTCTTTATTCTTCTATTTACAAGAGAATGCATTTGATATGATGGATAAGTTTAGAGAAATAGTTGGTCCAGATGCTAACTTACAAACTCTAGCACGTGGTATTAATACTGTTATGTTAGATACAGGTTCAAGAGACCTTATTGATTTACATGCAAAAATGTTTGCAAAACATGGAACTACAACTATTAGAAACTTTGATGCTTTAAATGATGTTCAAAATCTTGAATATTCAGCTGAATGTATCAAAAAATATGGTTTAAATCATGAAGTTGTAGTTACACTAATGGATTTGCCTCCAGGTTGTGTAGGTGCACATGATGTAGCTTTTTATGAAAAAACATTAAGACAAATTTTAGACAGTGGAATTCCTTATGATTCTATTTGTTTTAAAGATGCTTCAGGAACTTCTTCTCCAAATAAAATTTTTGAAACAATTAAAATGGCTAGAAAATTAGTTGGTGAAGATACTCACATACGACTTCATACCCATGAAACTGCAGGTGTAAGTATTTCTTGTTATTTAGCTGCTCTTGATGCAGGAGCTGATGGTATTGACTTAGCAGCTAGCCCAGTATCAGGTGGTACTAGTCAACCAGATATTTTAACAATGATGCATGCTGTTAAAGGGATGAATTATGATCTTGGTGGTTTAGAAATAGACAAAATTTTAAAATATGAAGAAGTTTTAAATGATTGTTTAAAAGATTATTTTATGCCACCAGAAGCAACACAAGTTTCTCCTTTAATTCCATTTTCTCCAATGCCTGGTGGTGCATTGACTGCAAATACTCAGATGATGAGAGATAATGGAACTTTACATAAATTCCCAGAAGTAATAAAAGCTATGCAAGAAGTTGTTGAAAAAGGTGGATATGGTACATCTGTAACTCCTGTTTCTCAATTTTATTGGCAACAAGCATATGCAAATGTTATGTTTGGACCATGGAAACAAATTGCTCCTGGTTATGGAAAAATGGTTCTTGGTTATTTTGGTAAAACTCCTGTTGAGCCAGATGCAGAACTTGTTACACTAGCAGCTGAAAAACTAAAATTAGAACCTACAAAAGAAAATCCTTTAGATATTTCAGATAGAGATGAGAAAAAAACTATGAAATATTGGGAATCTAGATTAAAAGATGAAAATATAGAAATAACTGAAGAAAATATTTTTATTGCTGCTGCTTGTGATGAAAAGGGTATTTCATTTTTAAAAGGTAATAGTCCTTTAAGTGTTAGAAAAAATAGCTTAGATATATGTGAAGATGATAAAGATTGTAAATTAGGAGAAAAAAAAGTTATGGGTAATGCAACTGGAAATTATACGGTAGTAGTAGATGGACAAAAATTTAACGTAACAGTAGCAGAAGGAAATGCAGATATTCAAGTAACACCTGTACAAACTTCTACTGCAACACAAAGTGCACCAATAAGTGGTGATGGTGTTGAAGTAGGTGCAACTGTTAGTGGAAATGTATGGAAAATAACAAAAAATGTAGGTGATAAAGTAGCAAAAGGTGAAGTTGTTGCTATTTTAGAAGCAATGAAAATGGAGATTGATGTAGAAGCACCAGTTGAAGGTACTATTAAATCTTTTTTAGTAAAACAAAGTGAAGCAGTTGAAGAAGGGCAAGTTATTGCCATTATTGGTTAAGAAGCAAGTTGGAGAAAATTTATGAATAAAAAATTAATTGCTTCTTTGCTAATCTCATTATTTTGTGTGTTTAGCTTGAATGCTTTTGCTTCTGATACTTCTCATACATCATCTACTGTTAAAGAAGAACCAAAAGTAAAAGAGTATCATGCGAAAACAATAGGTCAGCTAGTAGTTTCTTTTTATGAAACTACTGGTATTAATTCATTAATAAATCCTAGTCCAGATGTTATGACTTCTGAACCAAATCCTGCTCATGCTAGACCTATGACTATGTTTGAGCAAACTTGGGGAAGACTTATTATGTTTGGTATTGTTTTCTTATTGTTCTATTTAGCAATTGCAAAAGGATTTGAGCCATTATTACTACTTCCAATTGCCTTTGGTGGATTGTTAGCAAATATTCCTCTTGCAAATATGGGTGGTGCTCATGGAATGTTGGGGATTATTTATAATATGGGAATTGCAAATGAATTTTTCCCATTATTGATTTTTATGGGTGTAGGAGCTATGACAGATTTCTCACCACTTTTAGCTAATCCAAAATCTGCATTACTTGGTGGTGCAGCACAATTTGGTATTTTTGGTTCACTTGTTGGTGCTGTTATGATTGGGTTTGATTTACAAACTGCAAGTGCTATTTCTATTATTGGAGGAGCTGATGGACCAACATCAATTTTTATTGCAAATAGATTAGCACCTGAGATGTTAGGTGCTATTGCAGTTGCTGCATATTCATACATGGCATTAGTACCAGTAATTCAACCTCCAATTATGAAAGCACTTACAACAGATGCAGAGAGAAGAATTAAAATGCCAAAACTAAGAAAAGTACATAAATTAGAAAAACTTTTCTTACCAATTTTAATCTTAATGCTCGCTATTTTAGTGCTTCCAGAATCTACTCCACTAATTGGAGCATTTGCATTTGGAAATTTCTTAAAACAATCAGGAGTTGTTGAGCGACTTTCAGATACAATGCAAAATTCTTTAATCAATATTGTAACTATCTTCTTAGGTTTAGGAGTTGGTTCAAAATTGGCAGCGGATAAATTCCTAGTATTGGATACGTTAGGAATTATGATTATTGGATTATTAGCATTTTCAGCTGGAACTGCTGCTGGTGTTCTTATGGCAAAACTTATGAATAAGTTTAGTTCAGAAGAAAATCAAATTAATCCTTTAATTGGTGCTGCAGGAGTTAGTGCTGTACCGATGGCAGCTAGAGTTGTTAGTAAAGTTGGTCAGGAATACGACAAATCAAATGTATTATTAATGCATGCGATGGGTCCAAATGTTGCCGGTGTTATTGGGTCTGCTGTGGCCGCCGGTGTACTATTATCAATATTTTAATTTATTAGGAAAAAAAGAATAATGTCTGATATTAAGAACCAATTAGGTTTAGAAAACGTTCAAACTGTATACAGAAACAGTGATGTAGATTTATTAATTGATCATGCAGTAAAAAATGAAGGTGCTAAAATATCTTCAACTGGTGCTTTAATGATTGATACTGGTATATTTACTGGTAGAAGTCCTAAAGATAAATTTTTCGTAAATCAAGATCCTTCAAACAAGTATATAGCTTGGGGTGATATAAATAGAGCAGTAACTAAAGATGTATATGACGACTTGTTAAAAACTGCAAAAAAACAGTTAAGCAATAAAGATTTATTTGTTACGGATGTATATTGTGGTGCATCAATTGATTCAAGAAGATCAGCTAGGTTTGTTACAGAAATTGCATGGCAAGCAAATTTTATTCAAAATATGTTTATTATGCCAAATGAAACGGAGTTAAATGAATTTACTCCTCAATTTACTGTTTATAATGCTTGTAAAACAATAGATAAATCTTATGTAAGTCATAAACTTCACTCTGAAGTTTTTGTGGTTTTTAATGTAGAAGAAAATATCGCTATTATTGGTGGTACTTGGTATGCTGGTGAGATGAAAAAAGGTCTTTTTTCAATGATGAACTACTGGCTTCCTTTAGAAGGAAAATTACCAATGCATTGTTCTGCAAATATTGGAAAAAACGGAGATACAGCATTATTCTTTGGACTTTCAGGTACTGGAAAAACAACATTATCAACAGATCCAAATAGAGCTTTAATTGGTGATGATGAACATGGTTGGGATGATAGTGGTGTTTTCAACTTTGAAGGTGGATGTTATGCTAAAGTTATCAATTTAGATAAAGATAGTGAACCAGAAATTTACAATGCTATTAAAAAAGGTGCAATTTTAGAAAATGTTGTTGCTGATGAAAATGGTGTTGTAGATTTTGAAGATGGAAGTAAGACTGAAAATACAAGGGTTTCTTATCCTTTATCTCATATCCCTAATCATACACCTGATATGAAAGGTGGACACCCTAAAAATATTATTTTCTTATGTGCTGATGCTTTTGGAGTTTTACCTCCAGTTGCAAAACTTACAAAACAACAAGCTATGTACTATTTCTTAAGTGGATATACTGCAAAAGTTGCAGGTACTGAAAGAGGTATTACTGAACCAGTTGCAACATTTAGCTCATGTTTTGGTGAAGCATTTTTACCATTAAATCCAACAATTTATGCTGCTTTATTAGGTGAAAAGATTGATGAGCATCAAGTTAATGTATATTTAGTTAATACTGGATGGACTGGAGGTCCTTACGGTATAGGTACAAGAATGAGTATACGAAATACAAGAGCTTGTATTAATGGTATTTTAGATGGTTCTATTAATAATAGTGAATTTGAAATGCTTCCTGTATTTAATTTGGCTGTTCCTAAAACACTTGATGGTGTAGAAACAAGAGTATTAAACCCTAGAAATACTTGGGAAGATACAGAAGCTTATGATGAAATGTCAAAAAAACTTGCAGGAATGTATGTAGAAAACTTCAAAAAATATTTAACATTAGAAAGTGATTATGATTTTACTGCAGCTGGTCCACAGTTGTAAAAATCAAATATTGATATTAAAAAGGGACAGGTAACTCTGTCCCTTTTTTTATATAGGAATAAAATGAAAATAAAAGAATTATTGGAAAATATAAAAGCTGAGTGTACTACTATTACATATTTTTGCTCAATTCATATGCTTGAAAAGAATTTTGATATAGAAAATGATACTTCAAATAAAGAAAATATAAAAGAATTTTTTATAAATTATGAAAATTATGAAAAATACCTAAATGATTATGCAGGAGTTATTTATAAAAAATTTGAATCTTCAATAGATAATGTTTATAATGAAATTTGTCTATTTTTTGGAGAAAATCCTGATAATAAATATCTTTTTTCTCATAGAATAAAAAGAGTATTAAATCAAAATCCCATGAAATACTTAGATATAGAAAATGAAGATTTAAGAGATAATGCAATTTATAAAATTGAAGAAAAAATTAGCATTATAGAAAAATCTTTTTATTATAAAGAAAATAAACAATTAGCCTATAAAGAGCTAGAAAAACTCAAAAAGAGTATTAACATGGTAAAAGTAGCTGCGGGAATAAAATAAATTACTCCCCTACTTTTCTCTTTATCCTTCTATTTGAATCTCTTCAATAATTTCAAGTCCAAATCCTGTCAATCCTACAAATGAGTGTTTACCACCACTTGTTAAAAGTTTGATTTTTTTGATATCAAATAGATTTAAAATTTGTGCACCAATTCCATAATCTTTTTTTGATTCCAAATTTTTCATTTTTTCATCAAGAAAAATTAAAATTCCATTTTTAGCTTGTAAAAAATTAATTGATTTTAACATAGAATTCAATTTTTCATCATTTAAAAACAGCTCTAAATCTGGGATTACAGAGTGAAATTTTACATGTGTAGTATCTTCAAAATCACCAAAAATTATTGCAGTATGAATATTGTCTAAATGGTCTTTAAACTCTTTTTTAAGAACACTTTTACCAAAAAACTCCATACTTGTTGAAGAAACTTCTTCCACAAGTATTTCATGTGATAATCTATATTCAACTAAGTCAGAGATATAGATTTGCTTCATATTGTGTTTTTGTGCAAATATATCTAAATCATCACGTCTAGCCATTGTTCCATCTTCTTTCATGATTTCACAAATAACTGCTTCTCCATTAAAACCTGCAAGTTTACATAAATCAATAGAACCTTCTGTATGACCAGTTCTAACCAATACTCCACCATCTTTAGCTATAAGAGGGAAAATATGTCCTGGTTTTACTAATTCTTTAGTATTACTTACAGGATTTGCTAAGATTTTTATTGTATCATCTCTTTCCCCTGCACTAATACCTGTACTTGCAGTTGCAGCATCAACTGAAATTGTAAATGCTGTCTCATATGATGAAGTATTTGATGCCACCATAGGATTAAGTTCTAATCTATTAGCCGTTGACTTTGTCACTGATACACAAATTAAACCTTTTGCATGGCTTGCCATAAAATTAACTTTTTGTGGAGTAGATAGAGCAGCTGCATATACTAAATCACCTTCATTTTCCCTATCTTCATCATCTAACATGATTACCATGTTACCTTTTCTTATCTCTTCAATAGCTTCTTGTACTCTTTTAATTGCTGACATTATAAATCTCTTTTAAATATTATTTTTAGTCTCTAATTATATCTAAATATACAAAATTAAATATAAAGATTCTTGACAAAAATCGATTATTTTACTATAATTCGCACTTTGAATGGGGTATCGCCAAGTGGTAAGGCACTGGTTTTTGGTACCAGTATTCGCAGGTTCGAATCCTGCTACCCCATCCACCAATTGATCGCGGAATAGAGCAGCTTGGTAGCTCGTCGGGCTCATAACCCGAAGGTCATAGGTTCAAATCCTGTTTCCGCAACCAACTTTATTTCCCTTTATTCCTCTCTTCTAGTAAAGTATGAAAATCAAAAAATAGTTAAAGTAAGTTTTATTACAAAAAAATACAAAATTTTTATAAAATTGGATGACAAATGAAAAAAATATATATTGCAGGCTATGATGTTTTTAAACAAAATTCTATTGAAATAGGTAAACACTACGTTAATCTCTGTGAGAAATATGGCTTTAAAGGTTTGTATCCATTGGATAATGTTGTTGATTTTAATCAAAATAAAAAAAATAAGATTGCTCAAGATATATATAAAGCCAATGTTGAGTTAATACATAATTCAGATATTGTTATTGCAAATTTAAATCAATTTCGTGGGAAAGAGGCTGATTCTGGAACAATATGGGAATGTGGTTATGCTAAAGCTCTTGGAAAAGATGTTTATGGTTATATGAGTAATAATAAATCATATTTAGATACTTTTAATAATGATGAAAAAAAGCTTTTAAATGGATTGTATGTTGATATTGATAATATGGTAATAGAAGATTTTGATTATCCTATTAATTTAATGATTGCATGTAGTGTAAATAATATAGTAATTGGTTCTTTTGAAAATTGTTTAAAAGAGCTAAGTAAATAATTTTTATTCATATTTAATTCAAATAATTTCATAATAGTTTCTATTAAAGTGTAATTTAATTTAAATTTTATAATAATATATTATTTTAAATTAAGGAGAAAAAATGAAAACTATTGTGATGTTTGTAGTTCTTTGTGTAAGTTTGTTTGCTGTTGACGTAAATAAGGCTTCCATTGATGAGTTGAAGTCATTAAAAGGTTTAGGTGTAAAAAAAGCTGAAATGATTATTCAATACAGAAATGAACATAAATGTTTTAAAAACAAAGAAGAACTTTTAAATGTAAAAGGGATTGGAAAAGGTTTTTTAGAAAAAAATGAAGCTCAACTTCAATTTTCTGCTTGTAAATAATAAAAAAGAGTGTTAATTCACTCTTTTTTATTAAAATTGCTCTCACTTTCTTAAAAAAAGATTAGTTTGTTAATCATCTGTTAACTTATGAATAATAAAATAATAAAATAACAAATTTAAATAAAGTATTAACATGAAAGATATAAAAACACAAATTGATTCTTTAAACTTAGCATACTACGAATTTGACAATGAAAATGAGGTTTTTAAATTTAATTATGAAACAGAATATGAATTAGCAAAAAAAGAATTAATAAAAATAACTTATACACTTAGTAAAAATAATATTGAGTTTGACTTTCTGCCAAATAAATATATTGTTTTAAATAAACATTTTACTCTACTTCAAAAAATATTTTTAAATATAATATTTAAAATAAACAAAAACTATAAGATAAATCTAGCATATTTTTAATAGATACGAACAAAGTAATAAAATTACTTTGTTGCGTCGTGAATAGCCTCTTTTGTAGCATCATAAGCATCTGAAGTGTCTTTTTTTACACCTTCCCATGTAGCACATCCACTTAATACCGTAATAAATGTCACCATTGTGATAAGAGTTAAAATTTTCTTCATTTTATATCCTTATATTGTAATTTCTTTAATATCCGCAATATTTCTAAATGCTTGATAAACAAGTCCAATTAGGTTTTTTCTATTTGTTTTTATAGCTTCATTTTCATGATTTACAAAAACATTATCAAAAAATTTATCTAATTTTGGCTTTAAAGAGAATAACGCATCTAATTCTTCTTCATAGTTATTATATTTTTTATCTGTAAGTTGTGTGTAAGTTTCATATAAATCTTTCTCTTCTTCTTGCTCAAATAATGATGAGTTTACTTTTAATGATGAATTTACATCAATATCTTTAATAATATTTGCCACTCTTTTAAATGTTGCTGATGCCTCTTTATAATCTTCACTTAAAACTATTGGATTTAAAGCACATATTTTTTGAGAAATTTTATAAACATCCCCTTCCCCACTTCCAAGAACTGCTTTTATAACAGATGGATTTACTTCAAATATTTTAAATAATCTTTCATTGAAAAATTCGATTAATTTGCTTTTTTCTAATCCCGTGTAGTTTTCTAATAAATTATCAATTATATTTGATAAATTCACTTCTATTTTATGCTCTATTGCAATTTTAACAATACCAGCTGCTGCACGTCTAAGACCAAATGGATCCTTAGAACCTGTTGGAATTTTTCCAACACTAAAAAGTCCCATAAGATTATCAAGTTTATATGCTAGTGCTACTATTGCAGAAAATTTATTTGATGGTAGTTCAGAATCTTCACCATCAGGTAGATATTGCTCTTTTAGTGCTGTATAAACTAATTCGTCTTCTCCAGCTGCTTTTGAATAGTAATATCCCATAAGTCCTTGAAGTTCTGTAAATTCATAAACCATTTCAGACATCAAGTCAGCTTTAGAAAGCATTACAGCTTTTGTTAAAAGTTCTTTTTGTCCAATATTATAAATATCTGCTAAATAAGAAGCTATTTTTTCTTCTCTTTCACATTTATTATACATAGATCCTAATCCATCAACGAAAACTAAGTTTTTAAGACCTTTATTTGACAATCCATTTTTTAAGTCATTTTTATAAAAGAACATTGCATCTGCAAGTCTTGGTCTTAGAACTTTCTCATTTCCTGCAATAATAAGTGAAAAATCATCTGTTTTAGAGTTTGAAACTACGATAAAGTTATTTGTTAACTTTCCATCTTTATAAACAGCAAAGTATCTTTGATGTTCTTTCATAGATGTCACAATAACCTCTTCTGGTAATTCTAAAAACTCTTTATCAAAAGTTCCTAATAATGCTGTTGGATATTCAGTAATAGCAACTACTTCTTCTAATAGTTCTTCATCAATATCTATGCTTAAATTATTATCAGATTCAATTTTCTTCATTTGTTCTAAAATGGCTTTTTTTCTATCTTCTGGATATAAAATAACTCCATTTTTATCTAACTTACAAAAATAATCTCCTGCAAAATCAAAACTAAATGGCTCATAAGAAACCATTCTATGTGCAAAAGATTTATTTGAACTTTTTACACCGTAAAGTTCTGCTTCAACTATCTCTTCTCCTAGCATAACAATTAAGCTTCTAATAGGTCTAATAAAGCTATCTGTTCTACTCGCCCATCTCATTGATTTACCAAAATCAAGAACATTTATAAATTCATTTATCATTTCATTTAATAAATCTTTTGAAGCTTTACCTTTCTCTTCTTTTTTGAAATATAAAACATCATCTTTTCCATTATTAATTGTTTGTAATTCATCAACTTCAATTCCACATTTTTTAGCAAATCCAATTGCTGCCCCTGTTGGTTTTCCATCTTTATATGCAATTGCAACAGGTGCACCATATTTCTCAACAGTTGTATCTTCTTGAGATAAATTAAATTCTCTATGCCAAAGAACTAATCTTCTTGGAGTATAAAAAAAGTCAAAATTAGTTGATAATTTAAATTTTTCTAAAATATCACTCCATTTTTTTTCTATATTTGGAAGTTCCTTTAAAAATGGTATAGCAGGTAGTTCTTCAACACCTATTTCAATTAATAATGGTTTATTCATTTTTTTCTTTTTCCCTTTTCTCAATTTCTTCTAATTTTTTTGTATGTTTGTCAATTTGTTGTTTGTTAAAACCTCTAATAAAGCCAAAAACTATTATTATAAAAGCTATAATGACGATTATATCTAGTATATCTTTCATATCTATCCTAATAAATTTTTATATATTGCACCATCAATTTTATCCATTGCAATTTTTTCTAATTGGTCACAGTTTTCAATTATTGATAGTATTTTTGAGTCAAACATATAGTTTTCTGCAATATCCTGAATAGATTTATCCAAAGGTTTAGTACATATTATATATTTTGCTTGCAAAGAGTTTGCATAAATTGATTCTTTTAAAGTATTAACAATAACACCAAAAGCTAAATTGTTCTCAAAACAGTATTTTAAAATCTTTTCATCATAATTAAACAAAATTGTTGAGTTTGCTTTACTATTGAAAATTTCTTCAATAGAACTGATATAAAATGTTTCTTCAAATGGAATTAAATTATCACCAAGAATTATCATTTTAAACACTCCTTTGAACAAAAATATTTGCCATTACTAAGTATGGCTTCATTTTTTGAAATATATGTTTTACAAGTGGGACACTCTTCCATAATATCAGCTATTTTATCTTCTTTTTCTCTTTTTTTATTTGATATTTCACTCTCTCTACTTTTTTTGAAAAATAATAAATAGATTATAAATAAAATAGCTATAATAGCTAAAACTTTAAATACCATTATTTAGCCCCTTTATCTATATATAAATAGTTTCTTTTTTCATCTTTTTTAATTATTTGATAATTGTGTATTTTAGCCTCTTCAAGTTCTGATTCTAGCATACTTCCTTTATAAAAAAGGTACGAAGTATTTTCGTTTGATATCTCTTTTGTTAAGTCCAATAATAGTGCAGTATTTGTAACAGCTCTTGATGTAATAAGTTCAACTTTTATATCTTTTACATTTTCAACTCTATTACAAAGTATTTCTACATTATCAAGTTTTAAAGAGTTTTTAACAAAATTTAAAAATGCAACTCTTTTTGCCCTTGGTTCTATTAAATAAAATTTAATATTAGGTCTTGCCATTGCTAAAATAAGACCAGGATATCCAGCTCCTGTACCTATATCAGCAACGCTTGCATAATCTTTTATAAAAGATAAAACATAAATAGAATCATAAATATTATTCTCTATTTTTTCATCTTGTAATTCTGCTGAAAGATTATGTACTTTACCCCAGTGTTGTAAAAACTTTTTAAATTCTTCACACTTGTATAAAAACTCTTTATCTAAATTAAACTCTTTTATGTTGTTAAAATCCACTACAGTAAATGCCCCATTTCTTCTTTTTTAACTTTTAAATAGCCTTGATTATTTTCATTTTCTCCAACAATTACTGGAATTCTTTGTATAATCTCTATATTTTTTAAACTTCCTAATTTATCAGGATTATTTGTAATTAAATTTATTTTTTTTATATTAAATTTATTTAGAATATACTCAACAATTTCGTATGTTCTTTCATCTGCTGCAAAACCTAATTGATGGTTTGCTTCGATTGTATTAAATCCTTTATCTTGTAAGGCATAAGCATTTACTTTATTAAGTAAACCTATATTTCTACCCTCTTGTCTTAAATATATAACCATTCCACTATTTTTATTTATATAATCCAAAGAAAAATTTAGTTGTGCTTGACAATCGCACTTTAAAGAGCCTATTGCATCTCCTGTTAAACATTCCGAGTGTATTCTAACGTTTACAACATCACCTAAATTTTTTGTAAAAATTACTAGATGTTCTTTGTGATGTTCTTTAAAAGATTGTATTTCAAAATTACCATGTACTGTAGGTAACTTTGCAATATTTGATTCTTCTATATTCATATCTTTTTAAACCTTAAACTGTTAAAATGGTGCAGATTATATCTAAAAGAGGTAAATATTATGTTTAAAAGATTAAGAAGATTGAGAATTAATGAAAATTTAAGAGCCTTAGTACAAGAAACTAACCTAAGCCCAAATGATTTTATTTATCCATTATTTGTTGTAGGGGGTAAAGGTATTAAAACAGAAGTTTCATCTATGCCAGGTGTTTTTCAAATGAGTATCGATGAAATATTAAAAGAGTGTGAATATATCCAAAGCATTGGATTAAAATCAATAATATTATTTGGAATTCCTGATGTAAAAGATTCAGTTGGAAGCGAATGTTTATGTGATGAAAGTATAATTGCAAGAACAATAAAAGCAGTAAAAGAGAAATTTCCTTCTATGTTTGTAGCTACAGATTTATGTTTTTGTGAATATACAGATCATGGACACTGTGGTATTTTAGATCCAAAAACTCAAACAGTTGATAATGATAAAACATTAGAAATATCTGCCGAACAAGCATTAGTTCACGCAAGAGCAGGTGCTGATATGATTGCTCCTAGTGGTATGATGGATGGAATAATAGAAACATTAAGAACTGCACTTGATGCTAATGGATTTGTTGATTTACCAATAATGGCATATTCTACTAAATTTGCAAGTGCTTATTATGGTCCATTTAGAGATGTTGCGGAATCTACTCCATCTTTTGGAGATAGAAGGTCTTATCAAATGAATCCTGCAAATAGAAGAGAAGCTATTGAAGAATCAATCCAAGACGAAAATCAAGGTGCAGATATTCTTATGGTAAAACCTGCATTAGCATATTTAGACATAGTAAGAGATATTAGAAATAGTTCAAATCTTCCACTTGCTGTTTACAATGTAAGTGGCGAATATGCGATGCTAAAACATGCTGGAATGGCTGGATTAATTGATTATGAAAGAATTATGATTGAAACTTTAATCTCATTTAAAAGAGCCGGTGCAGATATAATTATTACATATCACGCAAAAGAAGCTTGTGAACTTTTAAATAGAAAATAAAATGAGTCAAACTTATCAAGAGGCAATTGAAAATTCAAATATAGTATCAAAAACTGATATTAATGGAATAATTACCTTTGTAAATGATGAGTTTTGTAAAATTTCAGGTTACAGTTATGATGAGCTAATTGGAGCAAATCATAATATAGTAAGACACCCCGATATCCCAAAGAGTAACTTTACTCTGCTTTGGGATACAATTTTAAGTAAAAAACCCTATAAAGCAACAGTGAAAAATCTTACAAAAGATGGACAAACTGTTTATTTAAATACTACAATTACCCCTATTTTAGATGAAAATGATGAGATAAAAGAGTTTATTGCTATTCGTTATGATGTAACAGAAGAAGTTGAATTAAAAAAACGATTAGAAAAAAAAGAAAAAGAGCTAGAAGAGTTAAATAAAGATTTAGAAAATAGAGTTTCTCTACAAACAAAAAAACTAAAAGAGTTAAATAAAACATTAGAAAAAAGAGTTCAAGAAGAGATTAGTAAAAATGAAGAGAAACAAAAGCTTCTATTTTGGCAATCAAGAATGGCAAGTTTGGGACAGATGTTGGCAAATATTGCTCATCAATGGAGACAGCCACTAACTGAACTAAATTTAACACTTTTTAATATGAACAAATCTTGTAAAAACAATAATCAAAAAAAAGTAGATGATTTATATCTTGAAAGTAAAACTCTAATATCAACAATGTCTTCTACTATAGATGATTTTACAAATTTTTTCAATCCTCAAAAAGAGAAAAAAAGTTTTGATATAAGAGATGCTATAGATGAAGCATTAATTATTTTAAAAAAGGTAGTTGAAGATATTAATATTAAACTTAATATGCCTAAAGAGTGTCGGGTAATTGGTGTATTAAATGAACTTTCTCAAGTAATAGTAAATCTTATACAAAACACAAAAGATGCTTGTATTTTAAATAATATAGATAATAAAACCATTTTTATTGGATTATATGAAGAAGAGATTTTAAATAAAAAATATGCAAAAATAGAGATAAAAGATAATGCAGGTGGAATTGATAAAGAGAACTTAGATAAAATATTTGATCCATATTTTACTACAAAACATAAAAGCCAAGGTACTGGATTGGGTCTGTTTATGTCTAAAATGATTATAGAAAAAAGTTTAAATGGTGAATTAAGTCACAAAAATATTGAAAATGGCTCTTTGTTTACCATTTTAATTCCCTTTGATAATTTAGGATAATTATGGAAAATACATTATTAAAAGAGTTAAAAATACTACTTGTAGAAGATGAAAAAAGATTAGCACAGTTATTAAAAGATGCTATTTCTGACTCTTTTTTTTCAATTGTTATTGCAAAAGATGGAAAAGAAGGATTAAAAAAATTTAAATCATTTAAACCAGATATCGTAATAACAGATATTATGATGCCATTTTGTGATGGATTAGAGATGACTCAAAAGATTAAAGAATTGGATGAGTTTATTCCAATCATTGTTTTAAGTGCTCATTCGGATAAAGAAAAATTACTAAAAGCTATTGATTTAGGTATTAATAAGTATTTTATAAAACCCTTTGACCCAGATGAGTTAATAGAACATATTAAAAAAATAGCACCAAAGATAAATAAACAAAAAAAAGTATTTTTAAAAGAAAATTTTATTTTCGATAATAATACTATGACCTTATATAAAGATGGAAAAATAATAAATATCACTAAAAGGGAAAAAGAGTTTTTATTTTTATTAATTAAATATCAAAATACTTTAGTAACTACAGAAGATATAAAAATAAATCTTTGGAAAGAAGAAGTAAGTGATGAACGTCTAAGAACTTTTATAAAGAGATTAAGAATAAAAATCTCAAAGGATATTATAGAAAATATTCAAGGACAAGGATATTTAATTTCTCCATTGAATACTTAAACCATTTGTAACTAATTTTTCTTTATTTATATCATTTCCTTTATCTATATTTCCAATATTTGATGGAGTTTCTATAAAATTTTGTAGATAATATGTATTTTTATAACCTAATGAATTAATTGTATTTATCATATTGTTTATATCAATTTCATCTAAAAGTAGTGAATTTATAGTTGTTCTTAATTCAAAGTCAAAATTAATGTCTATTAGATATTTGATTGTTTGAATAAAATTATCATATTTTTTTACTCCAGTGATATTTTCATATTTATATTTGGGTGCTTTAAAGTCTATTGCTATAAAATCTAGTAGTTTTTCAGAGATAAGTTTTTTTATTAATTTTAAATTTGTACCATTTGTATCAAGTTTTATTTTAAACCCTAAATCTTTAATTTTTTTACAAAGATCACTTAAGTCATAAAGTGTAGCTTCTCCACCAGATAAAACAACTGAATCTAACATCCCTACTCTATTTTTCAAAAAATTTAAAATATCATTTATATAATAGTTTCCTTCTTTGCAAAATACAATATCATCATTATAGCAATATTGACATCTTAAATTACAAGATTTAAACCAAACTATACAGGAAAGATGCCCTATATAGTCGGTAGTTGTAAATTTTGTTAAATCATAAATAATTTTTTGATTCAACAAATTTAATTCGCTGTTTGTGCTCACCTTTTTTCCCTATGTTAAAACTTTCAACGGGTCTATGATATCCCATAACTCTAGTATAAACTATACATTTTGTTCTTTTACTACTATTTTTCTCAAGCAATTCTTGTGTGTTCATTTAATATCTCCTGTTTTAAAATTTCTTCATCGCATTTTGGGCAAAATTCATGCTCTCCATTTATATATCCATGTTTTTCACAAATGGAAAATAATGGAGTAACTGTTATATATGGTAGTCTAAAGTTTGTAATAACATTTTTGACAAATTTTCTGCAAGATTCAATTGATGACATTTTTTCGTTCATATATAAATGTAATACAGTACCTCCAGTATATTTACACTGTAATTCATCTTGCAAACTTAAGGCTTCAAAAGGGTCATCTGTATAATCAACAGGAAGTTGTGAGGAATTAGTATAGTAGATGTTTTTTTCAAATCCAGCTTGAATGATATCTTTATATCTTTTTTTATCCTCTTTTGCAAATCTATATGTAGTACCCTCTGCAGGCGTTGCTTCAAGATTATATAAATTCCCTGTTTCTTCTTGATAATTAATCATTTTATTTCTCATGAAATCAAGTATTTCAATACAAAATTCATTTCCTATATTTGAAGAGATATCAATATCTTTTGAAAAATAGTTTTTTAACATCTCATTCATTCCATTTACACCAATAGTTGAGAAGTGATTATTAAAACCATTTAAGTACCTTTTCGTATATGGATATAAACCTCTTTCATACATATCTTGTATAAATTTTCTTTTTTTCTCTAAAGTTGATTTTGCTAAATCCATTAACTCTTCAAGCTTTTTAAGTAAACTATTTATATCTCCTTTATATAAGTATCCAAGTCTTGCCATATTTATTGTAACTACACCAATACTTCCTGTCATCTCAGCACTTCCAAATAATCCCCCTCCTCTTTTAAGAAGTTCTCTTAAATCTAGTTGTAATCTACAACACATACTTCTTACGTGTCCTGGCTTATATGCTTTTTCATTTGGTATTATATTTCCATTCTCATCCTTTGAATATTGGCTCCCAATAAAGTTCTGGAAATAAGAACTTCCAATTTTAGCGGTATTTTCAAAGAGTAAATCTGTATTCTCTCCATACCAATCAAAATCTTCTGTTATATTAACTGTTGGAATAGGAAAAGTAAAAGGTTGACCTGTTTTATCACCTTCTGTCATTATTTCATAATAAGCTTTGTTTATGAGATTCATTTCATGTTGAAAATCTTTATATGTTAATTCTTCAAATGAGTTGTAACCTTTTATTTTTAATTTTTTTAATAGGGTAATATCCTCTAAGTCTTTAAAAAGATGTTTTTGATTTCGAGTAGGAATTTGATCTTTCAAATCGTTTGGAACTGTCCAATCTATTGTAATATTCGTAAAAGGACTTTGTCCCCAACGTGCTGGAACATTTAGATTATAAATAAAACTTCGAATTGCTTTTTTTATTTCTTTATATTCTAAATTATCTTTAAAAACATATGGAGCTAAATAAGTATCAAAACTACTAAAAGCCTGAGCTCCTGCCCATTCACTTTGTAATATGCCTAAGAAATTTGCCATTTGTCCTAAAGCTTCTCTAAAGTGATTTGGGGCAGAGCTTTCTACTCTTCCTCGAACCTTGTTAAATCCTTCGTCAAGTAAAATTCTTAAGCTCCAGCCTGCACAATAGCCACTTAAACAGTCCAAATCATGTATATGATAATTAGCATTTCTATGGGCAAGTCCTTCTTTACTTGAATAAATTTTATCTAACCAATAATTTGCAATAATTTTCCCTGCACTATTATTAATAAGTCCAGCATGAGAATATCCTGTATTGGAGTTTGCATTTACTCTCCAATCACTTTTTAATATATACTCTTCAACTGTTTGTGTTGAGTTAATATATGTTGTATCTTCATTAAGTCCAAATATATGTTCTCTTTGTAGTTTGTGTGTATGACGATAAATCATAAAGGATTTCATTACTTCAAAATATTTAAATTCATATAACTCTTTTTCAATAATATCTTGAATATCTTCAACATATAATTCATCTAACAACTCAATTTTATTTGTAACATTAAAAAATATTCTTTTATCATAATTTATTTGGACACTTTTAAAAGCTTTTTTTATAGCATCTTCAATTTTATATGATTGATACTCTTCTTTTTTTCCATCTCGTTTAAATATATATTTTTTCATTTTTTTCCCTTTTGATGAATAATAGAAGTCTAAGTAAAAAATTCTTAATTTGTAATTACCCTAAAAGTCACGAAAGTGTCATTTTATGGACTATTTAGGAAGAAATTATTTTTATTTTTTAAGAAGATTTTAATCACTATTAAGTTAAAAATAAAGCCAATTCTAATATAATATTTGCTTTTATAAAAACAAGGAATTAATATGAGACATTTCTTAACAATCGCGGATTTCAGCAAAGAAGAGTTACTAGAGATTTTAGATCTAGCAAAACAAATTAAAGCTGAAACAAAACAAAGAAATTTTAAAGAGTATTTACCTAAACAAGTTCTTGGTATGATTTTTGAAAAAAGTTCAACTAGAACAAGAGTATCATTTGAAACAGGAATGTATCAACTTGGTGGAATAGGAATGTTCCTTTCATCAAATGATATTCAACTAGGTCGTGGTGAACCTATGAGTGATACTTCAAGAGTTATTTCGAGAATGGTTGATATGGTAATGATTAGAACTTTTGAACACTCAAAACTTGAAGAGTTTGCAAAGTATTCAAAAGTTCCTGTAATAAATGGTTTAACAGATGACTTTCACCCAGTTCAACTTATGGCTGATTATCTTACAATTATTGAAGAAGGTAAAGAAAAAGATTTAGTTGTAGCTTATGTTGGAGATGGAAATAATCTTGCTCACTCTTGGCTAATGTTAGCATCTAAATTAGGGTTTGAACTTAGAATTGCAACACCTAAAGGTTATGAAGTTAAACAAGAGATTTTAGATAAAGCTTTAGAGTTTGCAAAAATTTCTGGTGCAAAAATTATAATTGGAAATGATCCAATAGAAGCATTTAAAGGTGCAACCGTAGTTACAACAGATACTTGGGTATCTATGGGACAAGAAGCTGAAAAAGAGAAAAGAGTAAAAGATTTTACAGGCTTTATTGTAGATAATAAACTTATGTCTTATGCTGCATCAGATGCTATTTTCTTACACTGTTTACCTGCATATAGAGGTTATGAAGTATCTGAAGAGGTATTTGAAGGACCTCAAAGTAAAGTTTTTGAAGAAGCTGAAAATAGACTACATGCACAAAAAGGTATTATGGTTTGGTTAGATGGTAAAAGAAATGATTGATTTTAAAAAGTTTGAAAAATATTCAAAACCAGGGCCTAGATATACATCATATCCTACAGCTCCTGAGTTTACTGAAGATTTTTCACAAGATGATTTAATAGAGATTTTTTCAAAACAAGACTCTTTTAGAAACTTATCTTTATATATTCATCTTCCTTTTTGCCGAAGTGCCTGTTATTTTTGTGGATGTAACGTAATTTTTACATCTAAAGAAGATAAAAAAGTTAGATATTTAGAGTATCTTCAAAAAGAGTTAAAACTACTTGAAAAATACTTAGATACATCAAGATTGGTTACTCAAATGCACTTTGGTGGAGGAACGCCTACATACTTTTCTCCTGAACAATTAGATGAAGTAATATCTATGATTAAACAAAGTTTTCCAAATTTTAGTAGTGATGCTGAAATTTCATGTGAAGTTGATCCTAGATATTTTACAAAAGAGCATATGGATGTTCTTAAAAAAGGTGGATTCAATAGACTTAGTTTTGGTGTTCAAGATTTAGATGAAGAAGTTCAAAAAACAATCCATAGAATACAACCATATGAAACAACACAAAATGTTATGAACATTGCACGTGAAGCGGGAATAAAGTCTATAAATATTGATTTAATTTATGGTTTACCATATCAAAATAGAGAAACTTTTAAAGAGACATTAAAAGAGATTTTAAAACTTGATGCAGATAGATTTGCAGTATTTAATTATGCCCATGTTCCATGGCTTATGAAAACAATGAGAAAATTTGATGAAACAACTTTTGCTCCACCAAGTGAAAAATTACTTATTTTAAAAGATACAATTGACTTTTTTACCAGTAATGGTTATAAAATGGTAGGTATGGATCACTTCGCAAAAGAAGATGATGAGTTATTTAAAGCAATAGAAAAAGGCGAATTACATAGAAATTTTCAAGGTTACACTACAAAAGGTGGAGCTGATTTAATAGGTATTGGTGTTACATCAATAGGTGATGGTGTTGATTATTATGCACAAAATTATAAAGATTTAAAACAGTATGAAAATGCCTTAGATGAAGGGAAACTACCTACATTTAAAGGATATAAATTAAGTGCAGATGATCAATTAAGACAATTTGTAATAATGGAACTTATGAGTAATTTTTCTTTAAATATAAAAAGAGTTGAAAATAAATTTAATATAGATTTTTTTGAATATTTTAAAGATGATTTAAATGCTTTAAATGAGTTTATTGAAGCAGAACTTATGACATTAGATAAAGAGTTTATAAAAGTAAATCAAACAGGTGCAATGCTTATACGAAATATTTGTATGCCTTTTGATGCTTATTTGAAAAAAATTCCTGAAAATAAAAGAAGGTTTAGTAAAACTATATAATGAGTAATACAATTAATAAATTTGATTATACAAGCATTAGCGATGATTGCGTTAAATGTGGTAAATGTAAACCTGTATGTACAATATTTAATATAAATCAAGATGAAGCAACCTCTCCTAGAGGATTCATTGATTTATTAGGTGCATATGAAAGAAATGAATTAGAGTTGGATAAAAATGCAAAAGATATTTTTGAAAGTTGCTTTTTATGTACAAACTGTGTTGAAGCCTGCCCTAATGATTTACCAACGGATATGATTATTGAACAAGTTCGTTCTGATATTGCTAAAAAATTTGGTATTGCTTGGTATAAAAGGTTATTTTTCTTTTTATTAAGACATAGAAAAATTATGGATTTTATGTCTAAGCTTGGTTGGATGTTTCAAACTTGTGCTTTAAAAATAGAAGAAAAAAATAGTTCTGCAGTTCCAAAATTTTCTTTGCCAATTGTAAAAAAAGATAGAGCCCTACCCTATGCAGATAAGAGAACCTTTTTAAATAAATATCCTGAAAATATACCTGCAAATGTCGAAAATAAAGATAGTAGTGTTAAAAATAAAGTTGCTATTTTTATTGGATGTATGGGTAATTATAGTTATACAAATATTGGTGATAGTTTAGTTAATATTTTAAAAAAGCTAGAGATCGATATTTTTATTCCTAAAAAACAACTATGCTGTGGAGCACCTGCATATTTTACAGGTGATTTTGATACTGTTGATTACTTAGTTAAGAAAAATATAGAGTATTTTGAAACTTGGATTGATGATGTTGATGCCATAATCATCCCAGAAGCTACTTGTAGTGCTATGATTAATCAAGATTGGGAACACTATTTACATGACCAACCAGAGTGGAAAGAAAGAGCTGCTAAGTTATCAAAAAAAGTTTTTATGGCCACAAAATGGCTCGAAAATTCTACTAAGTTAAAAGATGTATTAGCAAATTCTGGTAAAAAAATAGATGATTTAGTAACTTACCATGATCCATGTCATGCTAAAAAAATGCAAGGTATTTGGAGAGAACCAAGAAATTTATTGAAACAAAATTATGTTTTAACAGAGATGAGTGACTCTAATAGATGTTGTGGTTTTGGTGGAGTTACTATGCAAACTGAAAAATATGAGTTTTCAAAAGCAGCAGGAGCTCCAAAAGCAGCAATGATAAAAGAAACAAATGCAAAGATTGTAAGTGCAGAATGTAGTGCATGTAGAATGCAAATTACAAACTCTTTATACCAAGCTGATGTTGATGTTGTATTTAAAAATCCTATAGAATTGATAGCAGAGGCATTGGATTGATGAAGTTTTGGCAAAATATCTATTCTCAATTTGATCCAATAGCATTTAATATTGGATCAGTTGCAGTTCATTGGTATGGAATTATGTATGCCTTTGCTTTACTTAGTGCCATTTATGTTGCAAAATGGTTTATTAAATATGATAATATTAATATAAAACAAGAAGTTTTTGATTCTTATATTTGGTGGGCAGAAATAGGTGTAATATTAGGTGCCCGAATAGGATATGTCCTTTTTTATGATACTCATACAATGTATTATTTAATTCATCCTTGGCAAATATTTAATCCCTTTATTGATGGGACATATGTTGGTATTTCTGGGATGAGTTACCATGGAGCTTTTATTGGGTTTTTACTTGCATCTTTTTTATTTTGTAAAAAACACAAAGTTTCATTTTGGTTTATAACTGATATTGCAGTAATTGGAATTAGCTTTGGATATATATTTGGTAGATTTGGGAACTTTTTTAACCAAGAGTTAGTAGGAAGAGTTACAGACTTACCTTGGGGAATATATGTAAATGGTATTTTAAGACATCCTTCTCAAATATATGAAGCATTTCTTGAGGGATTAGTCATCTTTTTAATATTAGTATATTTTAGAAACAGAAAAAAATTTGATGGACAACTAGCTATTATTTATGCTTTATGTTATTCACTTGCTAGAATTACTGCTGAATTCTTTAGACAACCAGATGTTCAATTAGGATTTTTATATGGCGGATGGCTTACAATGGGTATATTACAATCCATTTTTATATTAATTTTAGCTGTTTTAATTTTAATTGTAATAAATAAAAGAGTCAATTAGTATTTATAGGATTTTGATTCTTTTAATTCTTTTTCATAGCTTGAGATAACATCTTCTAAATCAGCTATTTTCTTTCTATAATCATCAATATAACCTTGTAAAATAGTAATTGATTTTTGCGATTTATCTAGTTTCTCAGCAGTTAATTTACTCTTTTTGATTAAATCTTCAAATTTCTTAGCTAATATTTGTATAGTACTATTCATACCTGAAATCTTTTCTTGATAAGCGATTTGCATATTATCAAATCTAACCATAGTCTCTTGTAGTTTTTTCTCTGATGTAATTACCCTTGAGTTATTATCAATATTTTTATTTCTTAGTCTTTTTATTTCAGCATCTAAGTCATTTACAAGTTGAATTAATTTTTTATTTTGAGCCTCTTTTTCATTTCCTGTAGATGCAAGTATTTTTTTAACTTCATCCTCTACTCTTTGCTGAATTGTATTTTCAACTTTTAGTTTTTCTCCCTTATGTTGGAGAATTATCCTTTTTAAATTTTGTTTTTCTTCCTCTTCTGCTGTAATTAAAATACCAGTTGATAAAAATTTTATAATCTTGCCATTCTCATCAAAAATAGGAAGAATAGTTGTTTTTGTATAAAAAGTACTTCCATCTTTTGCTAGGTTTCTAATTTTTCCTTGCCATTTGTTCCCTGTATTTATTGTGTTCCATAAATTTTCAACAAAATCTTTTGAGGTATCAGGATGTTTTAATATATTGTTTTTTTGTCCAATTAACTCTTCTGCTGTATATCCAGAAGCTTTACATGTTAAAGCATTTACATAAGTTATTTTTTGTTCTAAATCTGTTTCTATAATAAAATTTTCATCTTCTAAAACAGATTTTAAATCTTCTAACTCTTTTACGTGTTTTTTTATTAATAATTCATTATTTCTTGTCGTTAAAATTTTATTACAAACTTTTAATGTAGTAATCATTTGAATAGGTTTTATAATATAATCACTAACTCCTAATTTAATAGCTTTTAATAAAACTTCAGCATCATTGAAGGCAGTACAAATAATTATTGGCAGGTTTGAATCTTTTTCTCTTACTTTTGTAACAAGTTCAATACCATTCATTTTAGGCATATTTACATCTGTAAGCAATATGTCTATTTCATCACTATTTTTTTCATAAATTTCTAAAGCCTCTTCCCCATTTGAAGCAGTAAAAACTTTTTTAAAAAATCCTTGAAGTAAATTTGAAATTTCTTCTCTTAAAATTTCTTCATCTTCAACATAAAGAACAGATGATTTGTTGATTATGGAGTTTTTTAAGTCAATTTGACTAGCTTGTAAATCCATGCTCTACTGCCAGTTCATCTATTTTATTTTTAAGTAAGTCTAATCTCCAACCGTGTCTATCAGCGAAGTTTTCGATTTCGGCTTCTCTTTGTTCAAAGTCACAAAACACAAAAATTCTTTTTAAAAATGGTTTTGGAACTTGTATCGCTATAAGTTGAAAGTAGTTTTCTTTACAACTTCTTGAGCAAAATGCTTTACTCATAGCAATCTTTTTTTTACAGAACGGACAATGTGACATTAATTACCTTTCGGGATTATTTTATAATACTTTGCATTTGTGATATCTTGAAGATATTTTGGTTCAACTTCATGTAAAGCAATAATCTCCACAACTTTATCATTCATTAACCAACCTTTATTTGTATCTTCAAGAACATGTGATTCAAACATCTCAACCAATTCTTCTTTGGTCAAAATCAATTCTTCCATTTATGCACCCTTTAATTAGAATCTCTTCATACCTGTTTCATCGATTACATAACCTTTATTTGAATGATTTCTAATTATTTCATAATAGGTTTTTTGTCTAATTTTATTTACAATATTTCTCATTGTATAAATAGACATATTTTTACCTTTCCATACAACATCTTTAATTGTGTCATAATCGGTAATTTCACCTTTTTTACTTATAAGAAGCTTTAAAAATCCCTTTTCAAGTCTAGTAAAATCAATTACTATCCCACCAGATTTGAAAAATTGATCTCTATACTCATCAAAATAGATTCCATTTTGGAATTCTATTTTATCCCCTCTTTTTGTTTGATTTAAACACATAATTATCGCTAGTTTTAAATCTTGTAACCTTAAAGGTTTTGAGATAAATGTATAAGCATTACAATTAACTGCTATAACTATATCTTCACTATTATCTTCATCTGAAATTACTATTTTAGGTAAATTTTTTACAACATCAAGTAATTCAAAGCAAAAACTACTAAACGATAATCCTTCACTTTTTGTATCAATAATTACTAAATCATAACTATTTTGTGCTGCTAAAATTAAAGCATCTTTGTTATTTGATACAAAACTAACTTCTTTAAAGTAGTTATCTAAATCTTGTTCTAAAGTTTTTTTAACAGTTAAGTCACTACTTACAACAAGTAATTTAGCATTATCTAATTTTCTAATATTTTTTAATGTCTTAATCATAAGTCACTCTTTTTAAAATTTTTTCCATTATATCTAAATTTATCTTTTTTGTCAAAAGAAAATTATTTTTTAATAAAAAAGCTTTTTATTTTACTTTAAATCACCCCAGCTATCACCAATAGCTACTGATACTCTTAGTGGTATCTCTAAAGTAAAGATATTTTCCATTATTTTTTTCAAATCATTTGTTATTTCATCAAGTTTTTCATTTTTTATTTCAAAAATAAGTTCATCATGTATTTGTAAAATCATTTTAAGATTTTCATCATTTTTATATTTTTCAAATATTTTTATCATTGATAGTTTTATCAAATCAGCAGCACTTCCTTGGAATTTTGTATTAACTGCTTCTCTCAAAAATGCAATTCTTTGCATAGTATTTGCCGAATTAAAATCAAATATTCTTCTTCTTTTAATTAAAGTTTCAACATAACCATTTTCTAAAACATAATCTTCAATTGATTTCATATACTCTTTTACATTTGTAAAAGCTTCAAAATATGAATCTATATATACTTTTGCTTCTTTAGGAGTTATTTTAAGGGTATCAGCAAGTTTTTTACTTCCCATTCCATAAAGTAATCCGAAGTTAATAGTTTTTGCAATATTTCTTTTTTCACTAGCTTTCTCTTCACCAAATATTTTTATTGCAGTTTGACTATGAATATCTAAGTTATTATTAAAGGCATCTACAAGGGCTTTATCTTTACTAAAATGAGCCAAAAGTCGTAATTCTATTTGAGAATAATCAATTCCAACTAACTTGTATCCATCTCTTGCTATAAAAGCTTTTCTTATTTCTCTGCCTGCACTACTTTTTACTGGTATATTTTGAAGATTTGGGTTCTTTGAACTAAGTCTTCCTGTTGCAGTACCTGTTTGTAAAAATGAGGTATAGATTTTATTTTCATTGTCATTTGAAGCTAATTCTAAAAGTGGTTCAATATATGTTGATTGAAGTTTATATGCCTCTCTATACTCTAAAAGTGCTGAAATAATTTCATGGGAATCTATAAGCTTACTTAGTACTACTTCATTTGTACTATACCCTGTTTTACTTTTTTTAGATGCAGGTAAACCTAATGTCTCAAAAAGTATTACTCCAAGTTGCTTTGGAGAATTGATATTGAATTCAGACCCAGCAAGTTCATATATTTTTTTTGTAAGTTCTTGGATATATTCTTGATTTTGGATTTTTAAATTTTTTAATATTTGTGTATCTATTTTTACGCCGTTATTTTGCATGTTTATCAATACATTTATAAATTTAAACTCATAATCATCTGCTATTTTTAAAAGATGCTCACAATTTTGTTTTTTAAATTCTTCTAAAAGTTTAAAATATATTTTATAAGTCATAAGTGCATCTTCAGCAGCATAATTACACGCTTCTTCAATAGCTACAGTAGAAAAGTCATCACCTTTTTTTACTACATCATTAAAAGCAATCATAGTATAGTCAAAATAACTTTTTGCGAGTGCATCAAGTCCAACTTTAGAACTACTATCTAACAACCAAGCCAATATTATAGTATCAGCAAATAGAATTAATTCAATATCAAAATTAAATTTTATAATGTCAAAATCATATTTAAAATTTTGAACTATTAGTTTAAACTCATTTAATTTGCTAATAGCATTTTTAGCATCAGTTAATGAAATTTGTTCTGATACACCTAAATACGAATGTGCAATTGGCACATAATATGCTTTTGTATCTTCATAAGCAAAAGAAAAACCAACAATTTTTGCTATTTTTGTATCTAAACTTGTTGTTTCAGTATCAAAAGCTACAATAGAATCTTTTGGAATAGAAGCTATTACATTTTCTAGTTTTTCTTTTGTATCCAACAACACAAAATCATAATTTACTATTTCTTTAGGTTTTGGTAGTTCAGTTTTATAATTAAGACCATTTTGATGAACTCTTTCGATTATTTTATTTAAATCATATTTTAATAAGGTCTCTTCTATTTTTAATATAGGATTTTCTTTTGGTAGTTCAAATTCATGTAAAAAATCTATGCAATGACAGTCTGTTTTTAAAGTCACTAACTCTTTTGAAATATATGCCATCTCTTTATTTTCTAAAAGAAGTGTTTTCCATCTTGGTTTTGGAACACTTTCAATATTATTATAAATATTGTCCAAGGTTCCAAACTCTTTTATAAGTGCTTCTGCTGTTTTAGCCCCTACTCCTTTTACTCCAGGAACATTATCAGCACTATCTCCTAAAAGTGATTGATAATCTATAAATTGTTTAGGATGAATTCCATATTTTTCATAACATTTTTCTTCGTTTATTATAACTTTTTTTATTGGATCAAATAGATAAATCATGTCATCATCAATTAATTGATATAAATCTTTATCATGGCTTACAATTCTTACTTCTATGTTCTTTTCTCTAGCATCATGGGCAATTGAAGCAATAATATCATCTGCTTCAAAACCATCTTTAATAGCTGTTTTAAATCCCATTTGTTCTATCCATGATATGGCAACGGGAAGTTGTCTTAATAAATCTTCTGGAACATCTGGCCGATGTGATTTATATTCATTATAAATCTCTTTTCTAAAGGTATCTCCTTTAGAATCAAGTGCAAAAACTATATAATCAGTTTGAAAATCTTTTCCAATATTTGAGATAAAATTCATAAATCCAGTAAGCAATCCAGTTGGAAAACCATCTTTTGATTTTAAAGGTGGAAGCGCATAAAAACTTCTAAATAAAAATCCAAATGTATCTATTACAGTTATGGTCTTTTTAGCACTTAAATTGTCATTATCCATTAAGTATTCCCTAGTTTTAAAGTTTTTATATTATAATGAAAAGATATAAAAATAAGTTTATTTAGGTTTAGAATGGATTTAGAATTAGAAAAATTAAAAAGTACAAATCTTGAATTAAAGGAGATTATCAATAATTCTTGGGATGGTATAGGAATAATTGATTTTAAAAGTAAATTTTTATATGTAAATGATGCTTTAACTCCAATATTAGGATATACACAACAAGAATTACTTAATAAAATTTTTGTTGATTTGATTAATGATGAATATAAACTACCTTTTTTACAACTTTTAAAAGAAAATACGATTAATTCTTATAATACAGATATCAATGTTGTTTGTACTAGAAAAGATGGTAAACCTATATATTTAAAAGTTACAGTTTCTCTAATGTTAAATAAAAAACTTTTTGTTTTAAACGCTAAAGATATTACAAAAGAGATTTCTGATGACCAAATTTTAAATAGTTATGTTATCTCTAGTCATACTGATAAATATGGATTTATCACAAAAGTTTCAGATGCTTTTTGTAAATTAACAGGTTATTCAAAAAGTGAATTGTTAGGAAGAAAACATACTATTATTCGACATGAAGATACTCCAAATGAACTTTTTGAAAATTTGTGGGATACTATTATAAGTGGAAAAGAGTGGAATGGAAGAATCAAAAATGTTAAAAAAAATAATGATATTTTTTGGGTTGATACAAAAATAAAACCAATATATAATAAATATGGTGATATTACAGGATATACAGCATTGATGTTTGATATTACTCACGAATTAGAACTTGATGAAAAAGTAATTGTCCAAGATAATAAATTAAATATTATGAATGAAACCATTAGAACTATTTCCCATGAATGGAGACAACCTCTTAATACCATATCAATAATAGCACAAAAACTATCTTTAGAAGTAGAGGATGATAGATCTTTTTCTGATGCTTTAAAAATAATTACAGAAAATGTAAAAAATCTTTCCAATACAATAGAAGAGTTTAAATCTTTGATTGAAGAAGAAGGTCAAAAAGAGATTATAGAAGTTAAAAATTTAATTGAAACTTTAATCAAACCCTATAAACGAGTCACAGAGTTTGAAATTAATTGTGATGAAAATATAATTATTGAAACCTACCAAGATAGGTTAGTTTCAGTATTTAATAGTATTGTTAAAAACTCCATTGAAGCTATGCAAAGAAATATGATGGAAGTTAATAAAAAAATTACAATTGATGTAAAAAAGAAAAAAGATTTTATTGAATTAAATATAATTGATAATGCTGGTGGAATAGAACCGCAAAATATTACAAAAATTTTTGAACCCTATTTTTCAACAAAATATCAACAACATGGAGTTGGATTAGGTTTATATATTGCAAAAAATATTATAGAATTACATTTAAAAGGAACTATTAAAATAACTAGTCTTAATAAAACAACAAATGTAAAGATAACTTTACCAATAATTAATTAAAGGAAAAAACATATGATAATAATACCTGCGAGATTAAATTCTAGTAGATTTCAAAACAAAATATTAGTAGATATACTTGGTTTACCAATGGTTATAAGAACTGCAAAACAAGTAAGTAGTTTAGATGAAGTAACTATTGCAACAGATTCCCAAGAAGTTATAGGATTAGCCAAAAAGCATGGAATAAATGCAATAATGACTTCAAGTGAACATCAAAGCGGTACTGATAGGATAAATGAAGCAGCAAAAAAATTAAAACTTAGTGAAGATGATATTGTTATTAATGTTCAAGCCGATGAGCCATTTATAGAAGTTGATGTGATAAAAGCTGTAATAAATAGAGTTAAAAAAGTAAAAGAAAATAATGAAGATATAATGATTGTATCTTGTCATAAAAAAATCTCTTCAGAATTGGCAGATGATCCAAATCATGTAAAAGTATTATTAAATGATAAAGGTAATGCTACATATTTTTCAAGAAGTAAAATTCCATACCATAGAGACCATTATGAACACTCTAATTATAACGGACATTTAGGGATTTATGGATTTACTGTAAAAAGCTTAGATGAATTTTGCAAATTACCAGCAGCAGCTACAGAAAGTATCGAAAAATTAGAGCAATTAAGAGCAATTTATCATGAAAAAAAGATTGCGATGGTTGAAGTTCAATCTAAATCTTTTGGAATAGATACAGAAGAAGATTTAAAAAATGCACTTAGAATTTTTAGTAAATAAAGTTATTTTTAAATTATTTAATGTAATATCCACAGGTATTATTGAAAATATTAACTTACAATAAGAAGGAATCATGAATAAAGATTTTTTAAAACAACTAAATATACTTTATGTTGAAGACCAAGATGAAATTAGAAATTTTACTTCTAATATTTTAAATAATTTCGTAAATAAGTTAATAGTGTGTAATAATGGAGAAGAAGGACTTATTACCTTCAAAGAAAATCAAGATGTAAATTTAATCATTACTGATATTAATATGCCTAAAATGAATGGTTTAGAGATGATAAGCCAAATCAATAAGATTAATCCAAATATTCCAACCATAACAACAACTGCACATACTGATTCAAATTTTTATAAAAAATCTATTGATTTAGGGATTACTTCATATTGTCTAAAACCACTAGATTTATATGAATTAATTAAAAATATAACAAAGTTATTAGAGCATAAATTTTTAGCTGAAAAATTAAATAATGAGATTGATTTAAGTAATAGTAGTGATACAATGGAACTATTAAACAAACAAGATAGTTTTGTTGCAATCTTTAAAAAAGATAAGCAGTTTTTATCAAACGAATTATTTTCAAAAACTTTTAAAAATCTTGAGATAAATTTAGAAGATTCTTTGATTGATAAAGAGCAATATTCACAAGAAGATAAAACTCCTTGGCTTGAATATATAGCAAATTTAGAAGATCAAAGTACTTTAATTAATTTAAAAATAGATGATTTAAATAAAATCTTTAAAATAGATGTATCTAAATTAAAAAATGAAGAAGATGCTTATGTAGTTAGTTTATTTGATGTAACTAATTTAAATGAAAAATCAAATCTATTTGAATATAAATATAACCATGATTTAATAACGGGGTTATATAATCTAAATAAGTTTCATAAAATATTTTCCATAGAATCAAAAAGAGTTAGAAGATATAGAAAAAGTCTTTCTATTATAAAACTTGCGATAGAAAATATAGATGAAAAAATCACCTATGAAGAACTTATGAATGATATTACAGAACTAATTAATAAAAATGTTAGAGAACATGATATAAATTTTAAAGTCGAAGAATCGTCATTTTTAATTTTACTTCCTGAAACAGATTTAGATGGTGCTTTAAATGTTGCTTATAAATTAGAAGAACTTTTAAATGATATGCTTGAAAGCAAAGGAACAAATAAAAAGTCTTGTTTTGGAGTAGTTGAATTAAATAATGATGATAATGAAGACTTATTCTTAAAAAGAGTTTCTTCAGCTCTTAAAAAAGCATTAAATAATGAAGATGAGAGAGTATCTTACTTTTAAAAAGTAAAACTTTCTCCTAAGTAGTGTTCTCTTACGCTTCCATCATTTCTAATTTCATCACTATTACCAGATGCTAATAATGCTCCACTTTTCATAACGTATGCTCTATCACAGATTTCTAAAGTTTCTCTTACATTGTGGTCTGTTATAAGAACACCAATACCTCTAATTGTAAGTTGATTTATAATTTCTTGAATATCCTTAACTGCTATTGGATCAACCCCTGCAAAAGGCTCATCAAGAAGTAAAAAATCTGGTTTTGAAACAAGTGCTCTTGCTATTTCAGTTCTTCTTCTCTCACCTCCAGATAAAGAAACACCTTTTCTTTGTCTAATTGGTTCAATATTAAAAACTTCAAGTAACTCTTCCACTCTTCTATTTTGTTCTTCCTTATCATCTGTTACTATTTGAGCAGCAAGCATTAAATTATCTTCTACACTTAAGTCTTTGAAAATAGAAGACTCTTGGGGTAAATATCCAATTCCTTTTAATGCTCTTTTGTGCAAAGGTAAACTTGTAATATTTTGTTCATCTAAAAAAATCTCACCTGATGTTGGTTTTATTAGTCCACAAACAGTATAAAATGTTGTAGTTTTTCCTGCTCCATTTGGTCCTAATAATCCAACGATTTCTCCTGATTTAACTTCTAAAGAAATACCATGTAAAATTTGAGTTTTTTTAATACTTTTAGTTATATTTTCTATTCTTAGTTTATGCATTAATTATATATCGCCTTTTATTTTCTAATTTTTCTATATCTATTTTAATGGTATGAAATCCATAAGAGTTAAGAAGTTCGTCCAATCTATCATCACCCCACTCCACAAAATGTACCCCTTGTTTTTCAAACTCTTCAAGTAAACCTAAAGATATAAACTCTTCTAAAGTTTTATTATAAACATCATAGTGATAAATATTATTACCATAAATTGTTTGAATTGAAAAAGTTGGTGAAGTAACTGTTTCATTTATATTCAAAGATTTAACATAATTTTTAACTAAAGTAGTTTTACCACTTGCCAAATCACCTCTTAATAAAACTATAGACTCTTCTTTATTAATCAAATTATCTAATTTTTCAATAATTTTTGTTAATTGATTCTCTTCTAAAATTAATTCTATTTTTTCCAAATTAATCCTATTATATGCTTTTTGAGAAGTTAATGATTTGTTCTAACTTTTCTTTAGCTTTTCCAGAAGTAATAGCTTCTCTAGCTATAGCAATTCCCTCTTCAATATCTTTTGCTCGGTTATCTATATATAAAGCTGCTCCAGCGTTAATCAATACAATATCAAGTTTTGCACCAGTTATTTTTCCTTCTAAAATATCTCTTGTAATTTGAGCATTTTCATTTGCATCACCACCTAAAATATCTTCTTTAGGATATATATCTAAGCCATATTCTCTAGGGTCTATAATAAAATCACTTGTTCTTTGATCAATTAATGTAGTTGCATAAGTTACATCACTAATTGAGATTTCATCCATACCATCTTTTGAACTAACAACCATAGCTCTTTTTGTATCTAAAAGACTAAGTGCTGTAATCATTCTATGAATATAAGCATCACTAAATACACCAATTAACTGCTTTGATACAGTTGCTGGATTACTAAGTGGTCCTAATATATTAAAAATTGTTCTATGTGGGATTGATTTTCTTATTGGCATAATATTTTTCATTGCTGGATGATGATTTTGTGCAAACATAAATACAAAACCTGTCTCTTCTAACATTTTAACTTGATCTTCAATACTAAGATTTAGATTTATTCCAAGTGCTTCAAGCATATCAGCACTACCTGATTTACTTGTAATACTTCTATTTCCATGTTTAGCAACTTTACTTCCACAAGCAACTAAAAGTAATGAAACAGTTGTTGAAATATTAAAACTATTTGATTTATCTCCACCTGTTCCACAATTATCAATTAACTCATCTTTTAATGAATAATGAATAGGCAATGGTATTAAATGGTCTCTCATAGCATCAGCTGCTGCTGCTATTTGTTCTGCAGTTTCCCCATCTTCATATAATTTTATTAAAAAATCTCTAACTTCTTCTGCTGGAAGTCTATTTTCAAATATATCATCAAATTTTAGTTTATCCATATTAAACATTATCTTTTCCTTTTAATTTTTCAATATATTCATCTTGTTTTGATTTTGGAGTTGATTTAGTCAAAGGAATTTGTAATACTTTATACTCTTCTGTGTATTCTAAGTACCTTATTTCTATAACATCTCCAACTTTAACTTCTTTTGATTTTTTTACAACCATACCATTTATATAAACAACTTTGTGTTCAAGCATATCTTCAGCAACGGCTCTTCTTTTAGTTATATTAACTGCGTTTAAAAATTTATCTATTCTCATAAAGAAGATTATAGCTAAGATTAGATAAAATAACTCCCTTAAAATTACTATGATGTAGGATAAATAAATGAGTAAAAAAGAAGTAAAAAAAGTAGTATTAGCTTATAGTGGTGGGCTTGATACATCTATTATTTTAAAATGGCTTCAAGATGAATATAATGCAGAAGTTATTACATTCACTGCTGATTTAGGTCAAGGTGAAGAAGTTGAACCAGCTCGTGCTAAAGCAATAGCATGTGGGATTAAACCAGAAAATGTTTTTATTTTAGATATTAAAGAAGAATTTGTAAAAGATTATGTTTTCCCAATGTTTAGAGCAAATGCAATTTATGAAGGTGAATATTTACTTGGAACTTCTATTGCTCGTCCTTTAATTGCAAAAAAACTTATTGATATTGCTAATGAAAAAGGTGCAGAAGCAGTTTCTCATGGAGCAACTGGAAAAGGAAATGACCAAGTAAGATTTGAAATTGGTGCCCTAGCATTAAGACCTGATATTAGAGTTATCGCTCCTTGGAGAGAATGGGATTTAAATTCAAGAGAAAGTTTACTTGAGTATGCAAGAAAACATGGAATTGAAATTGCTCAAAAACATGTTGATGAAAATGGTAATCCAAAAGTAAGTCCATATTCAATGGATGCAAACTTACTTCATATCTCTTATGAAGGTTTACATTTAGAAAATCCAAACAATGAGCCAGAAGAGTCAATGTGGTTATGGACAACAGCACCTGAAAAAGCTCCAGACGCACCTGAATATTTAACTTTAACATATAAAAATGGTGATCCAATTGCTATTGATGGTATAGAGATGTCACCAGCAACTTTACTTGCAAAATTAAATGAGTATGGTAATAAACATGGTATTGGAAGAGTTGATATAGTTGAAAATAGATATGTTGGTATGAAAGCAAGAGGATGTTATGAAACTCCAGGTGGAACTATCATGTTAAAAGCTCATAGAGCTATTGAATCAATTTGTTTAGATAGAGAAGCAGCTCACTTAAAAGATGAATTAATGCCAAAATATGCAAAACTTATCTATCAAGGATATTGGTTCTCTCCTGAGAGAGAAATGCTTCAAGCTGCTATTGATTCAACACAAAAACATGTTGAAGGAACTGTAAAAGTTAAACTTTACAAAGGAAATGTAACAGTTGTTGGTAGAGATTCTTCTAAATCACTATATAACGATGCTTATTCAACTTTTGAAAAAGATGAAGTTTACAACCAAAAAGATGCAGAAGGTTTTATTAGATTAAATGCTTTAAGATTTATCATTGCTGGTAAAAATCAAAATAGAAAATAATTAATATGATATTAAAATTTAAAGAATTTTACCCTCAAATAGCTTCTTCAGCTTGGATAGCGCCAAGTGCAGATTTAATTGGACAAATTGAAATTGGAGAAGATTCTTCAGTATGGTTTGGTTGTGTAATTAGAGCAGATGTAAATGAAGTTATAATAGGTAAAAATTCAAATATTCAAGATTTATCTTGTATTCATACTGATATTGATACAAAAACAATTATTGGAGATAATGTTACTATTGGACATAAAGTTATGCTTCATGGTTGCACTATTGAAGATAATTGTCTTATTGGTATGAGTGCAACAATTTTGGATAATGCTGTTATTGGTGAAGGAAGTATAGTAGGAGCAAATTCTCTTGTAACTTCTGGAAAAGTTTTTCCTCCAAGAAGCTTAATTATGGGAACACCTGCAAAGGTAGTTAAACAATTAACTCAAGAAGATGTTGATAAACTTATCAATCATGCAGCTCATTATGTTGAATATAAAAATGATTATAGGTAAGTAAAAAGTAATTCTAAAAGGATTACTTTTTATTTAATTTTTTATTTCCAAAGCTATATTTATTATGCTATAGGAAAAGTCATAGTAAATTTTAAACCTTTATTGCTATTTTCTACTTTTAAATCGCCTTTAAAACTATTTATGATTACTAATTTAACCATATATAGCCCAATTCCTGTGCCTGTCTCTTTTGTTGTGTAATATGGGTCAAAAAGTTTTTCTATATCTTTTTCATCTATCCCACCTGCAAAATCAGCAATTGTTAAAATTACTTTATCATCTTTTTTATATGATTTTATTTCAATTGATCTATTTTCTATATCTCTTTCTACATATGCTTGAATAGAATTAGTAATAAGATTCATAAAAACTTGTGATAACTCCATTTCTACACCTAAAATATAATTATCTTCAACATCGATGGATATATCAATATTATTTTTACTAATTTGTGATTTCATCAGATCCATAAATTTTTCAATTGATTTTTTTAATGAAATTTTTGTAAAACTTTTTTCAGAATTAAAAAAACCTAAAAAGCTATCTATGGTATCGCTCATATGTTTTATTTGCTGTTTTGTATTAACTGCAAATTCGTCTATAAGTTCTTTATTTAATTCATCTGCGTCATAAGAGAATTTAATATCATGACAATAAAGTGATAATATATTTAAAGGTTGTTTTAGTTGATGGGAAATAACACCTATCATTTCTCCCATACTAGCCATCTTTGCATTATGAACAAGAAGTTTATTTGCTTGTTCTAACTCTTCTTTTGAACTTTTTTTCTCTTCAAATATTTTGATAAATACTTTTAATTTTGATGTTAGCAAATCATTATCAATAGGTTTTGAAATATATTCAATAACACCTAAATCATAACCTCTTTTCTGATATGAATCTTTATCATAAATTCCAGTAATAAAAATAACAGGAATATCTTTAGTTTTTTCAAGACTTTTAATATAATCAACAAATTGAAACCCATCCACATCAGGCATTTGAATATCACTTAAAATAAGGTCAATCTTATTATTCATAAGAATTGTTATGGCATCTTGTGCATTTAATGCTGTGTATATATCAACATCAAAACTATCTTCAATCATCAGTCTCAAAGAATATATATTTTCTTCCACATCATCTAATATTAATATGCAAAATTTTTCCATTTTATTGTCCTTTATTGATTTCTTTAAAATCTAAAACATTAAGCCCATGTAATAAATCTTCATTCTTAGCAATAACAACTTCAAAGGTTGAACCTGGAATGACCCCAAAAATATAGACAAAAATTTATTCCGTTAATTTATGAATATAGATGATAAAATCATCTTGAAAA